>JBBRCP010000006.1:0-41200 GCA_038204785.1 Erysipelotrichales bacterium | reverse complement strand
AGCATTTTTTCACCATGCTTTCCGTTTGAAATTGTGCTAAAATAGTCATGCGATAATTTCCTTTCTAGAGTTCTGGTGTTCCAAACCTTATTTTACGAGGAGTTATCGCTTTTTTCAATTCCACACCTATTTTACACGATCCATAGTGTGTGGACATTTGACAGCGCTTACAATTAGATTTATAATTTGAGAAAGGAGGTTTAAAAATGAAAAAGTTTACGAGTTTTATGTTATCTATTTTACTTGTCTTTGGAAGTTTTTTTGCCTCTAACGTCAAAGTATCTGCCATTGAAGCACCGCTACAGGTTGCATATCAAAGTCATGTTCAAAATGTTGGATGGCAAAACTGGTACGTGGATGGTTCCTTATCGGGAACTACCGGCTCAGCCTTACGTTTAGAGGCAATTAGGATCGAATTGATCAACATGCCTGAAGGGGCCGAAATCACATACAGTGCACATGTACAAAATGTGGGCTGGCAACCTTGGGTAAGTGATGGTGAAACAGCCGGTACGACAGGAAAATCGAAGCGCCTTGAAGCCATCATGATTGAACTGGTCAATATGCCTGGGTATTCCGTTGAATACCAAGCACATGTACAGAATGTTGGTTGGCAGGCTTGGGTAATGGACGGAGCGATTGCCGGAACAACCGGTTTAGCACTTCGTTTAGAAGCCATCAGAATAAGAATCGTTGATCATCGTTCTGATTTAAGTGCTT
This sequence comes from Erysipelotrichales bacterium, assembly GCA_038204785.1. GTDB lineage: Bacteria > Bacillota_I > Bacilli_A > Erysipelotrichales > Erysipelotrichaceae > GWE2-51-13. Next base: position 40,480 of record JBBRCP010000006.1, on the reverse strand, counting down.
ATCATATGGCCCTTGGCAATGTCAATGAAGAAGATTATACAATGGCGACTTGGTTAGTTTACCAAGCAATAGTAGATGCGAATGTTGTTACAGTTACGGATACTCAAGATGATATCGATGCCGCAACGGCTGCTATCTTAGCTGCACAGGAAGATCTCATACTCATCGGGAATCTGAGTGCATATAATATGGCAATTGAAGGTGTCAGTTCAGAAGATTATACCACTGTTACATGGGCAGATTATATGATGGTTGTGAATGATTATATGGTTACCGACCAGGATACACAAGCGACTATCGATGCTGCAACAGCGGCGATTCTAGCTGCTCAGGAAGAGTTGATTCATGTTGCTGATATGACAGCATATAATGAAGCGATGGCAGATGTCATGCAAATCGACTACACACCTGCAAGTTGGGCTCCGTATCAAGTAGTTCTAAATGCAAATGTAGTTGACAACCAGGATAGTCAAAGCGTTGTAAATGCTGCGACAGCCAATATCATTGCCGCACAGGCAGGGTTAGTGTTGAAACTACAAGGTTACTATAATGCTTTAGGAGCTGTCGACGAAGAAGATTACACGGTAGCAAGTTGGAATCTTTATGAGCAATTCGTAATGTCAAATATGCTGACAAGTTCCATGAGTCAAGCGTACATTGATTACGTGACGCAAAAGATCATTGATGCACAAACAGATTTATTAGTTCCGTTAGGTGTTCTGACAGCTTATTATGCTGCTTTGACAGCCGTAAGTGAAGAAGATTACACCTTTATTAGCTGGATAGCTTATATAATGATTGTCGATGATAATATGGTGACCGATCAAGATTCTCAAGTTGCAATAAATGCTGCAACAGCAGCGATCGTATCCGCACAAGAAGGGTTAGTTCATGTTGCGAATCTGACCGCCTTTAGTGACGCTTTGGCACTCGTAAGCAGAGCAGATTATACAACTCTCAGTTGGTCTGATTATATGGATGTCCTTGATGAATATTACGTTACCGAACAGAATACTCAAGCAGCTGTCGATGCCGCAACAGCAGCAGTCATATCTGCACAAGAAGATTTAGTTCATGTTGCGAATATGACCGCTTATAATGCCGCATTGGCAGGAGTTAGTGAAGAAGATTACTCAATGCTTAGTTGGGCAGCTTATATGATGATCGTAGATGATAATATGGTTACGAATCAAGATTCACAAGCAGCCGTTAATGCCGCAACAGCAGCAATCTTGGCCGCTCAAGATGATTTGGTTCCAATCAGCAGTCTTGAAGCAGCCAAAATTACTGTATTGATGCTTGGTCCGATCTTCGTCACTGATAATCTGGTAACGAAAGCACAAGCACTAGTTGATTCAAGATTTACAGTTGTAATTCTGTCAAGTGATGGAACCTACATCAATTCCAGCGGTGTTGCTATCCTTGCAGGAACAGCCGGAACCATCAGTTTTACCGTATATGAGACGTTGCATCCTATGAATACATCTACTACGGGTGTTTTAAGTATTACCGTATTTTCAATGATGCCAATCTAAGTAGAATGGGTGAAGGCAAAAGTTAATGTCTTATTTAGAGAGAATCTTAACATTGAGATTCTCTCTTTTATTCGAAATTCACAAACTTTACCGTGAGAATTATGACTTCTCCTTGTTAGCTGACTTGAAGAGTTTTATAATAGAACAAGAGAGAATAAATAAAAAAGAAGTAACTATTCTCATGGAGGCACTATGAATAAAACAACATTTATCATGTTGAAACCGGATGCAATGGAAGCCGGTTTAGAAAAAGAAATCTTGCAGGTTTTTATGTCGGAAGGGATTGATGTTGTAAGATCTAAAACTGTTCTGATCGACGAGAAATTGATCCTAGCCCATTATAAAGAAGTAATAGAAAGAGTTGATATTGCTGATTTCCCAGAAAGAATCAAACGAGAATTCGTCGGTAAAACTGTCAGAGTATTTGAACTCTTTTCCCATTCTGATGACGTTGTTGCAAGAGTGCGTACGATCGTTGGACCTACTGATCCGGCAAAAGCAGATAATAATACGATCCGTGGTCATTTCGGCGTTGACTCAATGGAAACTGCAAAAGCCGAGAACAGAATAGTTCGAAATCTGATCCATGCTTCCGACTCTGATGAAAGTGCCGAAACTGAAAAAGCACTTTGGTTTAACCATATCGAATAAACGTTCATCGCTCAGAAATGAGCTTGATTGGGCATCGTTAATATTAAATACATCTCAAATTAGGGGGAAGTTGTAGAGAGAGTGGTAGAAAAGTGCTAAGATTAAGATAGATTCAGGAGGCCGCGATTATATGAAAAAAATGTTCATACATCAACAAAATTGCTCAGTTGTTTGTGCGGATGAAATGGAAAATCCAATTTTTTGTGTTTACTGCTAGATCTCCGGTCATTTATCGGAGATTTTCTTTTTAAAGGAGAAAGAGGTAAGTATGAATATAAGCATCGACCAATTAAGGTATGCGACTTATTTTGCGCCACGCGGCAAACAACGGCTTCAAAACTTAGGTAATCAAATCTCTCAGAAATACTTACTGCCCGGCGACCTGTTGATCGGTGTTATCGGTGACTCCGGGAGTGGGAAATCACTCTTGATCAAAGGCATGTTTCCGGGCATGGAATTAACCAACGATGATGACGGAATCAATACACGTCCGGCACCGTTGATAAGAGACTATCAGCGAGATAATTTTTCGGCACATACATATCATATCGATGTGCGTTTTGAGTTGGCTTTCACTCAGGCTTATGAGTTGGTAGAAGCAATTAAAAAAGCCCTTCATGAAAATCGACGTGTTGTGATTGAGCATTTTGATTTGATTTACGCTCAATTAAAAAAGAACGGCGATATTCTGATTGGAATCGGCGAGGAAGTCATCGTGTGTCGGCCTAATCTTTTTGGCCCTGAACCCGAAGAGATTCACAAAGCGGTATTCGAATCATTAAAATACCGACGGATGGCGCATACTGCAGAAGATCTTTTGGTTCATATTTTACAAGATGATTATGACTTGGTGTGTGAGGGTCATGGCGATGTTAAACACGGGTTTATTCTCTCTTTCAATAAGAAACCCCGTATATCGATCGCTATTCTGGAGAAAAAAGTGAAACAATTGATTCGGAAAGATATGACAATTACTTATCTTAATCCAACCCACATTAAAATCGGTTCAGAAATTGAACAATACTGTACAGGTCCAAGAACGCATGTGACGCATACAGCACAAATCGCGAATTTTAAGCTGTTGGATGAATATTTTTTTGATGAGATGAATCAGTGTTATGACTTGGTTGGGATTGTCAGTGAGGAATCAATCAGCAATATTCACAATATCAATCGATACGGTGAATCAAAGGAAAGATAACATGGAAAAAACCACAGTCGTTATCGGTGTCATTGGTGCGGATGTTCATGCGGTAGGAAATCGTATCATTGCTTATGCGCTTGAAAAAGCCGGCTACAACGTAGTTAACTTAGGTGTTATGGTCACGCAGAAAGAATTTGTTGAAGCAGCCATTGAAACCAACGCAAAAGCGATCATTATATCCAGTCTCTACGGTCATGGGGAACTCGATTGTCGCGGAATCGGTGAGTATTGCTTGGAAGCCGGACTACATGATGTACTCCTTTATATTGGTGGAAATCTCGTAATCGGTAAAACCGATTTTGACTTGGTTGAAGAGAAATTCAAAAAAATGGGATTCGATCGCGTGTATCCTCCCGGAAGTGATATCGATCAAGGAATCAAGGATTTGACAGCTGATTTGGAAAGCAGGAAATAACGATGCCGGTCTATTTGCTTTTCGATGTCGGATCAACCTATACCAAAGGAGTACTTGTCGATATTGACAACGAAGTGATCATAGCCGCAGCGACTTCGGTAACGAGTGCCGACACAGATATATGTTTCGGGATCGAAGCTATCAAAACCCAAATGAGTGATGTTTTACATCAAGTCGATGTAACTAAAACACTGGTTTGCAGTTCCGCAAAAGGCGGGCTAGCCATGATCGCTGTGGGTTTAATTCCTGATTTGACCCTAAAAGCCGCTACATTGGCTTGTTACAGTGCCGGAGCTAAAGTAACCGAATCTTATTCATTTGAACTCAATCAACAAGAAATCGAAAAGATTGAAACATCAAACTGTGATATTCTCTTGCTTTGCGGAGGTACAAACGGTGGGAATTCGACTGTTGTTCTCAACAACGCTAAACGAATTTCGATGATTCGGCGAAAGTTTCCAATCATCTATGCCGGTAATAAATCATGTCAGGATCAAGTGAAAGCAATGTTGAATGCGGCTGGATTTGAATGCACGATATGCGATAATGTGATGCCGAGTTATGGTGTTCTTGAAGTAGATGATTGCCGAAATAAGATCAGGGATATCTTTCTTGATCATATCATCAAAGCGAAAGGATTATCGTCACTCAGTAGTCTGATCGAAGAAATCATATTGCCTACACCTTATAGTGTTATGGAAGCACTGAAACTACTTGCCAAAGGTACGTTGACTGAACGTGGCTTGGGTGATCTGATGGCGGTGGACATCGGTGGAGCTACGACGGATGTTTACAGTATGAATTCTGAATTAATAATCAAAGATCAGGTCGATTATAAAGGACTGAAAGAACCATTGGAAAAGCGAAGCGTCGAAGGCGACTTGGGTGTTCGGTTCAATGCGAAAAATGTACTTGAACTTAAAGCTCATGATATCGTCATCGCACCCGCGTTTCAAAACTATGTCAATCAATTCGAACGAGCTGTCCATGGCACAGTCGATTCAAGCTATGATCAACTATTAGCACAGTGGTGCTGTGAAATAGCTTGTAAGCGTCATGCGGGAAAGATAGAAACTGTATATACACCAATGGGTGTCAGTTACTATCAACAAGGTAAAGACTTATCTGATGTCCAAATCATGATTGGAATCGGAGGTCCGATTCTTCATTCGATGCATCCCGAAGAAATTCTAAAAAAAGCGCTCTATGATAATCATCAGAAAGAGATCCTGTTACCACAGAAAACAGATTACTATTTAGATAAACATTACATAGTCAGTTGTCTTGGACTACTAGCCTCTCGACATCCGGATGAAGTACTCAGAATCTTGAAAAAAAACGTGGAGAAACTCAACAATGATCAACGGTAAAATTCCTGTAAAAGCTTTTTTGAAGATGAGAGAAGAAGTATTAAATCAATGGATCACCGGTAAAGATGTTCATCTTGAAGAAGCAATCGAGTATCAGAAATCGATCAAAAAAGAAAAAAGATTCAGTGATCGACTTCATCGTGCTGTCTTGGAGAAGGAAACCCTGATACAACCAAGAGCAGGTGTAGCGTTACCTGCCGAACATATTAAACTACTGAAATTTCTTCAAGATGAAGGAACAGCAGACCTTTTACCGACGACGATCGATAGCTATACGCGGCATAATCGCTATCAAGATGCGCAAAATGGTATCGATGAGAGTATGCGTACGGGTAAGTCGTTACTCAATGGATTTCCGGCTGTAAATCATGGTGTCGGCATCTGCCGCAATATCGTTGAAAGTCTTTCGTTACCTTTACAGGTACGGCACGGAACTCCGGATGCGCGCTTACTTGCGGAAATTACACTAGCAGGCGGCTTTACTTCTTTTGAGGGAGGTGGAATTTCTTATAATATCCCCTATGGAAAAAACAACTCACTCGCAACAACGATTACCGATTGGCAATATGTGGATCGACTGGTTGGTTACTACGAAGAACGGGGTGTTACGATCAATCGCGAACCCTTCGGTCCTTTGACCGGGACACTGGTTCCACCCTGTATTTCCCATAGTGTGGCGATCTTGGAGAGTTTACTGGCAGCCCAGCAAGGGTGCAAGTGCATTACAGTTGGTTATGGGCAATGCGGAAATCAGATCCAAGATATTGCCGCGATTCGAACTCTTGAGAAACTAACGAACGAATATTTATCTCGCTTTGGGTATAAAGATGTTCGTATTTCGACTGTTTTCCATCAATGGATGGGTGGATTCCCACAGGATGAAGCTAAAGCGTATGCAGTCATTGCATGGGGTGCAGCAACAGCAGCGCTTGCCGGTGCAACGAAAGTTATCGTTAAATCTCCGCATGAAGCATTAGGTGTTCCAACCGCCGAAGCAAACGCCAACGGTCTTAAAACGACCAAACAATTAACGACAATGTTGCAAGATCAGATAGCTATTGAAACACCTCAATTAGCGGTAGAAATGGCGATCATAGAAAAAGAAACGCGAAGTATCTTGGAAGCTGTGTTGGATTTAGGTCAGAATGATTTCGGTCTTAGTGCTTTACGGGGATTTGAAACAGGCTTTATCGATGTACCGTTTGCGCCGGCTAGATGCAATGCCAACAAGGTATTACCGGCCCGCGATAATAACGGTGCGGTAAGATTTCTTGATTTCGGGAATCTTCCTTTTGATGCCGAACTCAAAACATTTCATCGTAAAAAACTAGAAGAACGAGCGAAAAAAGAACGACGTGAAGTTAGCTTCCAAATGGTGATTGATGATATTTACGCAGTCAGTAAAGGACATCTAGTCGGACGTCCTAGATAGGATCAACAATGAAAATTAAAAATGTAGTATGTAGTTGCGGACGAACAGGGTTTTTCTTTGATGACCAGAAAGCCATCAAAATGGGGGCTGTCGCTGATGGGAATTTCTATCGCGGAGTACCGGTGACCGCTGGTTTCAGCAAGATCAGACAAGCAGGCGAATCTTTAACGATCATGCTGATCCTTGAAGATAATCAAATCGCCTATGGCGATTGTTGTGCTGTTCAATACAGTGGAACAGGGGGTCGTGATCCGTTGTTTCTGGCCAGTGAATTTGCAACTGTCGTCGAAAATGCGATCAAACCGAAATTGCTGAATCGCAAACTGACCACGTTTAGAGAATTAGCCACTGAATTCGATGAATTGATTGTTGATGGGAAATTGATCCACACAGCTATTCGTTATGGAATCACGCAGGCGCTTCTCGATGCGATCGCAAAAGCGAATCATACTCAGATGGCGAATATCATCGCAAAGGAATATGGAACACAAGTCAGTGAAACACTGATTCCGATCTTTTCGCAAAGCGGTGATAACCGCTATGATAATGTGGATAAAATGATCATCAAAGGGAGTCAAGTCCTACCGCATGCACTGATCAACAATATTGATACAAAACTAGGTCGTAACGGTGAGAAACTTCGTGATTATATCGGTTGGCTCAGAAACCGTATCGATGAATTTAAAAGTTCGGATGATTATCACCCGATTCTGCATATTGATGTTTATGGTACGTTGGGTATCTTGTTTGGAACAGACTATCAGCGTATGACTGATTATTTGGCTCAATTACGGATGGCTTGCGGACCTTATCATTTGCGAATCGAGGGACCGATCGATTTTGATGATCGTGAACTGACGATGCAGGGACTAAAAGAAATCACGGCTTTGTTGGATGAGCGACATATCGATGTTGAGATTGTCGCTGATGAATGGTGTAATACCCTTGAAGACATCAAATATTTCTGCGATAACAGAGCCGGTCATATGGTTCAGATAAAGACACCGGATCTGGGTGGTATCCAAAATATCGTTGAAGCTGTTTTGTACTGTAAGGAAAAAGGTATGGGTGCTTATCAAGGTGGGACCTGCAACGAAACGGATATCAGCTCGAAAGCCTGTGTCCATATTGCGATGGCTGTTTCACCCGTTCAGATACTAGCGAAACCGGGAATGGGTGTCGATGAGGCCTATATGATCGTATTCAACGAAATGCAACGCATCTTGGCTCTCAACGTTGCCATGAAAGGAAAATGGTAGAATGAAAAGTTGTAAAATTCTCTCAGTTACAGCGATTCTGGGTTATGGATTTCCGCTTTCCAGTTTTGAGGCAGGGATGAAAATGAAACCGGATTGTATCGCGGTCGATGCCGGATCAACAGATCCAGGTCCTTATTATTTAGGTGTAGGGGTTTCATTCACCGATTACTTAGCCGTTAAGCGTGATTTAAAAATCATGATCCAAGCCGGAGTCGAAAATGCCATTCCGGTGTTGATTGGAAGTGCTGGCGGTAGCGGAGCGAAACCGCATCTTGATTGGACCGTCAATATTATCAAAGAGATCGTTGCCGAAAATGATCTGCATTTTAAAATGGCTGTTATTGAAGCGGATTTTGATAAGGATTATGTTTTGCGTGAATTTGAAAAAGGAAAAATTCGACCTTTGCATCCGGCTCCCGAGTGTACGAAAGAAGATATCATGGATTCAACCCATATTGTGGGTCAAATGGGGGTAGAACCTTTCATTAAAGCCTTACAAGACGGAGCTCAGGTCATCTGTGCGGGAAGATCCTATGATCCGACCATGTTTGCGGCTTTACCGATCCTGCAAGGATTCGATAAAGGCTTAGCACTTCATTGCGGAAAAATCCTTGAATGTGCAGCTATTGCTTCTAATCCGGGTAGCGGAAGCGATTGCATGTTTGGTACGATCTACGAAGATTCATTTGTCTTACAGACACTGAATCCAATTCGAAAATGTACGACACTGAGTGTCAGTGCTCATACCTTATATGAGAAAACTAACCCTTATCTATTACCGGGACCGGGCGGTACCATCGATCTGCATGAAACAACCTTTACTCAATTAGATGAAGATCGAGTCGAAGTGAAAGGAAGTCGTTTTGTTGAATCTGAGGTGTATACAATCAAATTAGAAGGTGCCAAGTGTGTTGGTTACCGTACAGTAAGTATCGCCGGCGTCCGTGATCCGATCTTCATCAAAGAGGTCGATAATATCATCGAAGCTGTAAATCAACGCGTTCATGATAATTTCAAAGATCTTTCGAATTACCATCTCAACTTCAAAATATATGGTAAAAACGGTGTCATGGGGGATCTCGAACCCATCAAAGAAATCACCTCGCATGAGTTATGTATCGTGATCGATGCTGTCGCACATACACAGGAAGTGGCCAATACGGTATGCGGTTTCGCCCGCAGTACGATGTTACATTACGGATATAACGGTCGAATTTCAACCGCCGGTAATCTAGCATTTCCGTACTCTCCCAGTGATTTTAAAGTCGGAGCCGTCTATAATTTCAGCTTGTATCATCTGATTGAAGTGATTGATCCCATCGGTATCTTCAAACAGACGATGATGGAACTTTGAGGTAACACAATGAAAAAGAAATTAACCGAGATTGCCCGTGTCATTCGTTCGAAAAACTCAGGACCTTATGAAATCACATTCGATATCATATTCAATACCAAAGAAATATTCGATAAGATGTGCGAGAAAAAATACATCAACGCCAGATTGATTTCAGAACTTTACCATATCGCTGAAGAGGACGTCATCAACATCATCGAATTTAAACCGGCTAACGCAATCAAAGCAACGATCATCCGTCCGATGTGCAGCGGAGATATCCGTGAAACCGATGTTTACGGTGCACAACAACATGCGCCGCTCTTATCACTTGAATTCGATTTGTAGACAAGTTATCAAGTTATAGAGTCGTTTATATACATAAAACAATCCGTTTCCGGGAATTCAACCTATCTTGACACCGAGCGTCATTATGTTGTTTACTGATGACGGTTATGCCAAACAATGTTGAAACCTACATTAAAGTTGATTAAATAGTTGAACGGAACGAAATAATCATGACTAAAAAACAAGTAATATGGACCAGTTGTATAGCGATTGTATTGCTGATTCTGGCAATTCCTTTTGACTTGGAAATTTCAATGGCTGTCTATGATCCAAAGAGTCTGTTTGGTATTATCTTTGAAACAATCGGCGAACTTCCTGCCTTTTTCATCGCCATAGTAAGTTGTGCAGCGCTGATTTTGACTTCATTAAAAAAACCAATGTGGACTAAAATCAGTCAACTTTTTGTGTTTGGACTTCTGTTGGTATTTTGCAGTCTATTAGCCGGGATCCTACCTTTCAATTATCTCGAACTACCACTTTGGCCAGGGATGATCTTAGGTATAGTGTATGTGATCCTCGCTTTTTGGTTAGTCGGTAAAATTCCGCTTCATCGTTATTCGGAACTACGCCGAGCTGCTATTATCGGACTGAGCACATTTCTCTTTGCGTTGATCGCGGTTGATCTAATCAAAATAGGTTGGGGACGTATGCGGTTCAGAGATATAAATGGGTCGGTGTCGGGATTCTTCACTTGGTATATCCCACACGGTTGGACTTTCGATAATGAATTGATGTCATTTCCATCAGGACATGCCGCAAATGCGGCTGTCACCATTGTGATAACACTAGTACCTACGATTCTACCTAAGCTCAAAAAATACAGTCGCAGTCTCTTTGCGGGAGCCATCTGTTGGATCGTTCTGGTGATGATCAGCCGCGTTATTATCGGTGCTCATTTCATGTCGGATGTGGTTGCAGGAGCAACATTAGTTCTGTTAGTGTTCACCTTGTTGACATACCTTATTAAACCAATAAAGTAGTTTATCGTCGAATCCAGGAAATCTCAGCTTTTACGAGATTTCCTTTTTATATGAAAACTGTCCTGTAAATCTGCTAAAAAGACCCTGATTCTACTTTTCTATAGTAAAGCACTAAATCAATAGTGTGTTTGTTTAAAAATTAGCAACTGTTTTAGTGAATCATATTGACTAAAACAGAGGTGACTATTATACTAACTCTAATAGTTCACAACAGGACACAAATATAAGGCTTTATGACTAAAAAGGAGGATCCAACCATGGACAGAGTTTTTAATTTTTCTGCAGGCCCATCAATGTTACCTGTATCTGTTTTAACACAGGCAGCCCAAGAGATGTTGAATTATCGAGGAACAGGAATGTCGGTGATGGAAATGAGTCATCGATCAAAAATGTTCATTGACATCATCGAAACAGCCGAGAAAAATTTACGTGATATTTTGGATATTCCTTCCAACTATAAAGTACTATTTCTTCATGGTGGTGCGACTTTACAATTCTCGATGGTTGCGTTGAATCTATTGCGCAATTCAAAAAAAGCTGATTATATCAATACTGGCGAATGGTCGAAAAAAGCCATAAAAGAAGCTAAAAAATTGGGTGACATCAAGATCGTTGCCAGTTCCGAAGCCGAGTCGTTCAATCACATCCCCAAGTTTGATGTTTCAATGGTTCGTGAAGATGCCGATTACGTTTACTATGTCAGTAATAACACGATTTACGGAACCGAGTTTTTAGAAGTTCCGAAAGTTGGAAACCATGTGCTTGTTTCCGATATGAGTTCGGATATTCTATCGCGCCCGATCGATGTCACTAAATTTGGACTCATTTATGCTGGTGCGCAGAAGAATATGGGAATTGCCGGTTTGACTGTTGTGATCATCAGGGATGATCTTATCGGTTTTGCGGATCCAAATATTCCGCAGATGCTTGATTATAAGGTGCATGCTGACAATGATTCAATGTTGAATACACCCGCTACCTACAATATTTATATCGCCGGTTTGATGTTTGAATGGATCAAGAAAATGGGTGGATTGAAGGCGATGCAGGAACTGAATGAAAAGAAAGCTGCTTTGATCTACGATTATTTAGATCAGAGTGATTTCTTCAAAGCAACGATCGCTAAACCTGAGCACCGTTCACGCATGAATGTCAATTTCAGAACACCAAGTGCTGAATTTGATAATGCCTTTGGTGTATTTACCCAAGTTCGAGGCATGGAAAATTTAAAAGGCTACCGTACAGTCGGAGGAATCCGTGCCAGTATCTATAACGCGATGCCGATTGAAGGTGTTGAAGCACTGGTCAACGCGATGACAGAATTCGAACTACTTAGCAAAACCAACCAATAAGGAGAAAGCTGATGTATAAAATAAAAACACTCAATGGCATCGCTCATGAAGGTTTAGACCTTTTTAGCTCACAATATTCGGTCGAAAAAGCCGATGACGCTGATGGAATCATTCTTCGAAGTTTCGCGATGCATGAGTATGTGTTGAATGAGTGTGTTAAAGCAGTTGCGAGGGCAGGAGTCGGCGTCAATAATATACCGGTGGAGGCGTATGCGGAAAAAGGGGTCGTTGTATTTAACACGCCGGGTGCGAATGCGAACGGTGTAAGAGAACTTGTGATCGGGGGTTTGGTTCTGGCATCACGTGATATCATCGGTTCGATCGAATGGACGAAAACGCTCACCGATATGGGTGACGAGATCCCAAAACAAGTTGAAGCCGGTAAAGCTAATTTCACGGGTCCGGAAATCAAAGGCAAGATGTTGGGGGTTATTGGTCTTGGAGCAGTCGGTGTTTTAGTGGCCAATGCGGCCAATTCATTGGGTATGTGTGTGTTAGGCTATGATCCCTATATCTCTGTTGATTCAGCGTGGGGACTGACAAGCGAGATCAAGCGTGTTACATCTTATGACGAGTTGTTTGAACAGGCTGATTATATTACACTTCATGTCCCTCTATTGGATGCGACCCGTAATTTGATCAATTCAACGACGATCGCCACAATGAAAGACGGAGTACGTATCCTTAATTTCGCCCGTGGTGAATTAGTCGACGATACAGCGATTTCGGAAGCACTAAAAAAGGGTAAAGTGGCTAAATACGTTACTGATTTTCCAAATGCAGAGATTATTAGTGTTCCTAATGTCATCGCAATTCCTCATTTAGGTGCCTCGACACCCGAATCTGAGATCAACTGTGCAATCATGGCAGTTGAACAGTTGATGGATTACCTTGCGAATGGAAACATCAAGAATTCGGTCAATTATCCGGATATCGATATGGGGGTTTGCCGCAGCGATGCGCGAATAACGATCAATCATAAAAATATTCCAAACATGGTGTCGCAAATCACCTCGGTTATGGGCGGACATAATATCAATATTGCCCAAATGAGAAATGCATCAAGAAAAGCATGGGCCTATACAATCATTGATGTTGATGGACAAGTCGGTGATGAGATCCTAACTTCACTGGCAGGTATCATGGGAGTTGTCAAAGTTCGCGTGATCTGAGACGCCGAATCACTCAATTTACGTAGGGGCTGCCAGCGCGGTTATTGAGCCGGTTCTGCATCATTTTCAATCGAATGAACCTGAAATTGTTATTTGTGTTTAATGACGCCTATTGACCTTGTATTCGTTCATGGATGAAGTTGAATTTTGTTAGATAAGCATAGAAGTTGGTGAACTCAACTACATAAAAAAACCTGCATCGTTTGATTTTCGGGAGGACCGAACTCTACGTTACAGGTTTTTTATATGTTGATTATGAACCAAAAATGGGTGTCAGAGTAGTATTCTGTGTTTTTAGAATCTTGCGACGAATAAAACCGACCAGCATCATTACAACAACTGCCGCAAAGATACCGGGTGCCCATGTTCCAATCGATCCGATCAAGAATCCGCCAAGTATGGGCGTAATGATATTCGTCATACTTTCAAGTGATTGACTGAGACCGAGGATACCGCCGATTTCTTCACTTGCGACTGCTTTCGTGAGGGAACTACGTAAGACCGTATTCAGGACACCTGATGAAATCGAAAGTGGGATCAATATGATCAATAAGAGAATCAAATTGGGAACTAACGCCCATAAAATAAAGGAAATGGTAAGGCCGATCGCAGATACATACATCAGAGTTATTTCACTGTAACGCTTGGTCAGCCTACCAATCGCCAGTACTTGAACCAAGACGACTAAAATCCCGACATAACCTAAAATGAATCCGGTACTGCGAGCATCCAAATTCAATCTTTTCTGAGCATAGAGAGCGAAGATCGTTTGAAAGACACCTTGCGCTATCGAGAAATAAACTCGACTGTGCAAGAGCGGTCCGACGACCGGTTTATTGAGGGCTTGTTTTAATACACCCAGCGAGAATTTTGTTTTATCACTGTTACGCAACACTAAGCGTTTTTCTTTTGAAAGGGATTCCGGTAAAATCGTCGCGATCAGAATCAGATTCATGAAGGAGAGTGAAGCTGCAACCAGAGCCGGAACCTGATATCCATACTGACTGAGAAAACCACCCATGGCAGGTCCGAAGATGAATCCAAGACCGAAAGCAGCACCGATCATGCCTAATCCTTTGGCTCTGTTTTCAGGTGTTGTAACATCAGCAATATAGGATTGTGCTATCGAGATATTTCCGCCGGTCAATCCGTCAGCAAGTCGGCTGACAAAGATCAATAGGATCGTTTTGGTCAACCCTAATAACAAGAGTGAAACAAAAGTTCCGGTAACACTAAACAGTAGAAGCGGTCGTCTTCCGAAACGATCAGAAAGTCTTCCCAAGATCGGCGTACCAAAGACTTGACCGATTGGATAAGCGGCCAATAAAACCCCAATCAGCAGCGGGCTAAGTCCGTATCCGCTAGCGATATAAGGAATCAGCGGTAGTATCAATCCAAAACTCAACATATCGACAAACACCACTAGAAATAGTGGAAGAAGTACACTTTTTTTTATTTTATCTCCTTGATTAATCTTAATGTGTTCAAATATTATCATATTCGTTTAGGTACTACCATTGATTTGACTCGAGTTCACTCTTATTAAGATCGAATGGTTAGTTTCCACATATTCACCTGATCGTGATGCCATTAATAATAATTAAAAGAAGCTATATCATGTCAGATTACACCAACAAAATAATCGAAACCAACCTTCAACTTCAATGCAAGATTACGAATAAATCACAATGAATTCCGTATTACAAGCGAATTATCAAACCGAAAATGCAAACTCAATTTAATCTAATTACCTCTAGATAAGAAATAAAGTAGATCTTTCCCAGCCATAGTTGTCGGGTATATAGGGATCTCAAGATCGGCTGCGATTACTCGTAAACAGGAATACAATCAGTAACACGATTCCGATTCTTTTTGATCCAATGTTTCTTTTTCGGCTCAATTTACATCAACGATCGGGCTTATTGGATATAGAGCCTATATTGCTGATTACTTGGTTTCTGCCGTTTTCTTTCGCAATATACATGACTGAGTCGGCAACGAAGATACTGGCATCGATTGAGCCATTAAAATCATAAGGAGCCACACCGAAGCTCATTGTAACTTTGAGCCCGTTGGTTTTTTCCCATTCGATCGTCATATCTTCAATCGATTTTCTAATGAGTTCGGCAAATTCGATACTCTTCTCGAAAGTTCTATCGTATAACATAATAAGGATCTCTTCGCCACCCCACCGACAGACAATATCATTTTCATTGATCAAAGCTTTCATCAGATTTGTGATTTCAATCAACACTTTATCTCCGGCATAATGGCCGTATGTATCGTTAAATCGTTTGAAATTATCGATATCTCCAAGTATAAACGAAACAGGTATCCGATATTTTTGAACCTCCACCATTTTGGCAGCAAATCCTTCTTTTAATCCGCGGCGATTAAAGGTATTGGTGAGAAAATCATATTTGGCAGCATTTTCGAGTTTGGCTTCATAAGACTTCAATTCGATCAGAGATTTATGAAGTAATAGGGATGTTTTGCGGGTGTATAGCAACATTAATCCAATCATCAAAATGGGTAAGGAAGCCAATGCGGATTGTCCAAGAATTGATCCAACGGATACAAATAAATATAATTTCCAAGGAGCGTCGATAATCGTCGTGGAATAAACATAATTAAAGTCTAAATACTGAACGGAATTTTCTTTGATGTCTTTCAGTGATTTGGTGAAACTATCGGAACGTTTCGAAATGGTTTTTAGATCAGTGATCTCATTTTTGGGCAAATCGCCTTGGGTGGCGGAAATAACATGATCCGAATTGTCAACCAGGTAAGTTTCGTACTTCGAACTGATGAATTTATTCATTTTTTCAGTTGTCAAATCCAGTGAAAGTACTCCAACGAATTTCTCATCAAAATAGATTGGGCTGGATAATGTGACTATCAATCCGCGACCTGCTTTATCTAGATAGAGGGAGGTCCAAAGCATCGCTCGAGAAGGATTATTGATGGGGGAGGCAACAACGAAGAAGGGTCTTGCTTTTACGGATTCACTGAATTTGTATGTATCGGAGGAAATCCATGGATAGAGGGTCATAAAATTACTATTGCTGGTGTAATAAAGCCAAGCAACATCGGATAATCGACTGTAAAACGAACCAAAAAAGGTATTATATACAAGGGCTAGATTAAGTTCATCCCGTGCGTCACCGCTAGAGGGAATAGAACCGATACCGGTAAGGTTCCCGATGTAACCACCATAAGCGACACCTCCGACGGTATCCATGTTGAATTCATGGGAGGCAGAATTATATTCTATATATTTCAAATATTTTGAGTCGACCGTGATTCTATTATCATGATAATCATTTCCATATTGTGTCATTGAATCAATAAAAGCAACACCGGTTCTGATGTGTTCGTTGACCACCAATGTTTTAGATTCAGCTATGATTTTAAAATCGTTGATCAATGAAGAATAATTGGTATAAAAAGAAAAAACAACAGCAAAGATGATCCCAACAATCAGAAGGATACCTTTTAAACGTTTCATGTTGCTTTCCTTTCGATGGATCCGTTGACAGATAAGTTTGTGTACTTGATGAATGAGAGTTAAGAACAGTAGGTAATTACGTTATTTTGACTGAATATGAAATCCGACCTTTTACGTATTTTATATATCTAAAAGTATAAGAAGAATCAACTTAGGTAACAAGAACGATTTTAATAATGAAGCAGAGTTATTAATGAATGAGTGTTTGACGATTTGTCTCATTGTTGGGTGGAATCGGTAGAACCTTGAATAATCAACTTGTGTTCGACTTGAACTTGAAATATATCCAAAGGAACTCCATGGATCTTTTGGAGTAATAAATCCATCGCTTTTGAACCGAGTTCGAAACTATTCTGATCAACCGTTGTAATACGCGGTTTATTGATATTTGCGTAAATCGTATTATCAAAACCGGTCACGGCGATATCTTCAGGAACTCGTAATCCACGTCTTTCGATTTCATTGATAACACCGCATGCGACCAAGTCGCTGGCAGTGAAAACAGCATCAATATCAGGGTTATCATCCAATAAACGCCCAATCAATATCTTGCCGGATTCAAATCCGAATTCATTATAGTCGATCGTTTCGGTTAAAATGCGCAAATTATTTTTCTTTAGAGCATCCCTATAAGCTCTGAATTTTTCTGTTGAAGAGATAATCGATTGAAAACCTGTGTGGATAAAGCCAATCTTTTGATGACCATGCGCAATCAAATGATCCATCAATTGAGATGAGGCTTGATAGTAATCAATACTGACTGAAATCGCTTTAGATTCAGGCAAATTTTCGATGGTTTGAACAATTGGATAACTTTCATCTAATTTGTCCAAATCTTGTGCGTCCATACAACTTGATAGTAAGATAGCTCCATCGACATAACGACGACGCAACATTTCGAGATAATGAGCTTCGCGAATTCGGTCACCATAGGTAGTACAAATAAGTACATTCACTCCGTGCGCATGAGCAACACTTTCAATTCCCCGGATAATTTGCGAAAAGAAAGGATTATCGATGCCATGAACCAAGCATAAAATCATGTTGGTCTCGGATTGACGCAGCGATCTCCCTAAGAAATTTGGTTCATAATTCAACCTTTTAATGGCAGCATCTACTTTTTTACGTGTTTTTTCGCTAACTAAAGCCGAATTATTGATGACACGGGAAACGGTTGCGACACTGACATTAGCAACTTTAGCAACTTGTTCGATTGTGGACATTTTTAATCACCTTATATAGATTTTACCATGAATAGAAACAAAGAAAAGAGATTCTGATGCAAAGAAATTAAAAAGTATACATTTTCCAAAATTTTGGGTTAAAAAGAGTTAAATAGTTGTAAACGATTACATTTTGACTTTGACAGCGCTTACAACTACAATACAGGTAGATGAATATCCATTTCAAGGAGGAAAAAATGAAAAAGTTATTCACGTTAGTTGCCGCATTGTTCTTGATGCTCTCGCTTACCGCCTGTACCACAGCGAAAAAAGATATTACGATTATATTGGCACAGGGAAAACCCGAAATTGATGCCGCATTAAAAGCATACGCTACCACATATAAAGAAAAAACCGGCGTTACGGTTAAAATCGTATCTTGTGGCGGTGATTCCTGTCAGTTGGGCACACAGTTGAAATCTGACTATCAAGCAGGTCAAATGCCTGATATCTTCCAAATTCAAGGTATTGAAGATTATAATGAGTGGAAAACACTTATTGCTCCGTTAGATGGCCAAGATTGGATCAAGGATACCGATGTATCGTTCAAAGTTGACGGTAAAGTCGTTGGTTTCCCAGTTTCAATCGAAGGTTGGGGACTTGCTTATAATAAGGATCTATTAGTAAAAGCCGGTATCGATCCAACCACATTGACCAATTACGATGCTTATGCCGCTGCGTTCAAAAAAATTGACGGTATGAAAACGGAATTAGGTATCGATTCGGTTGTCTCAATGGCAGCAGGTTCGAATATGTATTGGGTTACAGCCGATCATAACTTCAATTCACTATTAGCTAATGGATTGAAATATGGTGACTTATCTGTCGTTACAAAACTATTGGCCGGAACAGTCGACGCAACACGTTTGACAGAATATGCCAACTGGGTAAAATTATTATTTGATTACGCCAACCAGACCGTTCTATTGACCGGTGGTTATGGCGAACAAGTAGGTGCATTCACCAATCAAAAATCAGTATTTATTCATCAAGGTAACTGGATTGATGGCGACTTAGCAAAAGCTAATGCGACATTCAAAATTGGAATTGCTCCGCAAGGTTCATCCAAAGCAGTAACTGATGGTATCTTCGTTGCCGCACCGAGTTGGTATGTTATCAATAAAGATTCCAAAAATGTTAAAGCAGCGCAAGCATTCCTGAGTGCATTCGTTTATACAACCGAAGGTAATGATTACATCGTCAATAAAGCCGGTATGATCCCTGCATTCAAAAATATCACATTAGCTCCTAAAGGCCAGATGTCACAAGCAGTTCAAGCTTGGGCTAAAGCCGGTAAGATCTATTCATGGAACCAATACAGCTTCACGAGCGATTTCCGTTCAACGAAGTTAGGCCCGATCTACAACCAATTAGCTAGCAAGAACATCACAGTCGAGAAATTCGTACAGTTAGTTACTGAAGCATTCGTAGCCAACAAGAAATAAACTATTAAGGTAGTTGAAAGGGTAGACTATTCAGTCTACCCTTCCGTTTATTAAAAGGAGGATAATGATGGGAAAAGATCGCAAAAAAGAGAAAATTATGTTCTGGGTATTTATGGCTCCTGCTTTGCTTGCCTTCTTGATGGTACAAGTAGTTCCGTTTTGCCTAGGATTGTATTACTCATTTACAAACTGGACAGCTTCAGCACAATCTAGTATCGATATCGTCGGACTAAAGAACTATATTGATGCTTTCACAGATACCACTTTTCTGTATTCAACGATTATTACCACGATTTATACTCTTTTAAACATTGTCCTGGTAAATATTATTGCTTTCTCTTTAGCGATGTTAGTGACAAGCAACATCAAAGGGAAAAACATATATCGTGCCGGTTTTTTCCTGCCGAATGTAATCGGCGGAATCATTCTGGGTTATATCTGGCAGTTCGTTTTCAATAGTTTCGTTCCGAAAGTCGGCTTAGCCTTAGGAATTGCCTGGTTCGATAAAAACTTGATCTTAGCCAATGCCAACACGGCATTGATTGCGTTAGTCATCGTTAGTACTTGGCAGTATGCGGGTTATATCATGATGATCTATGTCGCAGCGTTGCAGAATGTTCCGCGTGATTTGATTGAAGCAGCGCAGATCGATGGTGCTACAGCATGGCAACGTTTCAAATCGATCACTGTTCCGATGTTAATGCCGGCATTTACGGTCACGTTATTCTTGACCTTGGTTAATTCGTTTAAACAATATGATGTCAATGCATCGTTGACCGGTCCCGGACCTTCAATCTTCTTTATGGGCAAGGCCATTAACGGTACTGAATTATTAGCTCAAAATATTGCTAATACGTCGCTTGTGCTGCGTAACACAGCGTTAGCTCAGTCAAAGGCGATCATCTTCTTCATCGTCTTGGTTGTGTTCTCTCTCATACAGGTATATCTGACGAAGAAACGTGAGGTTGAACTATAATGAACAGAAAATTAACGCGTAACATCATGGAGTTTATTGGAATTACACTTTCGGTGTTCTTCTTGATACCATTGCTCCTTGTCTTATTAAACTCCGCTAAAAGCAATAATGAAATCATAATGACACCATTAGCGCTACCTCAGAACTGGATCAATCTATTTAAAAACATCGCGACTATTTGGGCGAGCCCGAATGTTGGTTATCAGAAAGCTTTTTTCTCTTCTGTGATCGTCACTTTCTTCTCATTGGCTGGTATCACGATTTCATCGGCGATGGCAGCTTGGGTGTTAGTGCGGACTAAATCTAAAATTTCAACATTCCTGTTTTTCATGTTTGTCGCAGCCATGGTTATTCCGTTTCAAGTAGTTATGTTTCCATTGGTTCGGTGGTTCAGTATACTTCAATCGACGTTCGGTATTCAGTTACTACGTTCGTATACCGGAATGATCTTAGCTTATATGGGCTTCGGTTGTTCATTGTCGATCTTTATGTTTCATGGATTTATCAAGTCAATTCCGATTCAAATCGAAGAAGCTGCTTATATTGATGGTTGTGGGAAATTTAAAACGTTCTTCTTGATCGTTTTGCCGATTCTAAAACCGATCTATGTGACAGTCCTCATTCTAAATGGTATTTGGATTTGGAACGATTTCCTGCTTCCGATGCTTATTTTGGGAAAAGGAACCGACGTTCAGACCTTGCCTTTGGCTGTCAGTAACTTCGCCGGTACTTTCTTGAAATCATGGGATTTAATGATGACAGCGATCTTAATGGCGTTGATTCCAATCGTAGTTTTCTTTATCTTAGGACAAAAACATATCATCAAAGGCATGGTCGAAGGATCTGTCAAATAACGAAGTCACTTTAACTGAATTTCGGGAAGGAAAAATACAATGAAACTTTGTGCTTTCGGCGAAATGCTGATCGATGTAACGCCTTACGGAAAATCCGAACGTATGTATGATCTTGTTGAATGTAACCCAGGCGGAGCACCGGCGAATGTTGCTGTAGCTTTAGCGAATTTGGGTCAAGAAGCGTCGTTTATCGGGCAGGTGGGTAATGACTATTTCGGTCACTTCCTGCAACATACACTTAACGAAAAGCGAGTGAATACTCGTGGTCTACTCTTACATAAAGATTATTTAACTACATTAGCGATGGTTCATCTGGCAGAAAACGGGGAACGTTCGTTTAGTTTTTACCGTAAATTCTGTGCGGATGTAAACATTCGTACTGAAGATGTGGATCTTACGCTGATCGACGATGCAGATATCTTTCATTTCGGAAGTGTGTCAATGAGTGATGAACCCTCGAGATCAACAACATTTGATCTTATCCGTTACGCGAAAAGCAAAGAGAAATTGATCAGTTTCGATCCGAATCTTCGTGAAAAATTATGGTCCTCATTGGATGATGCGAAAGCAATGATCAAAAAAGGCTTAGAACTAAGCGATCTGGTGAAGGTCAGCGAAGAAGAATTGACCTTTATTACCGATGAAGAAAACTTAAATAAAGCTCTTGAAATCATGGCTCGTGATTTTCCGATCCAGATGATTCTAGTTACTTTCGGCAGCGAAGGAAGCGGTGTCTATGTAGATGGGAAACTAACTTGTTATCCGGCTTTCAAGGTCGATGTTGTTGATACGACCGGCGCCGGAGATGGTTTTCTGGGTGGTTTCTTGTCCGTTTATATGTCAAAAAATAAGCTCTTGGGTCAATTAAACCAAGCAGATCTAGATCAATGTATGGTCACTGCCAATGCGTGCGGTGCTTTTGCGACGACCCAAAAAGGGGCAATCGGTTCGCTGGCTACCTATGCAGATATTGAGCCCATGATGAGGAATGAAGTATGGACTTCCAAGAAAGATTAAATTCAAAACAAACAAAACTAAAACAACTTTATCTAACTATATACGGACAGGGTAATGAAAGCGAAAAACAGTTTCAATCGCTGATTGACCTGATGAGCGAGGCTCACCAAGTAAGAAGAACCGAACTTACCGAACTGGATAAGCAAAATCATCAATGGTATTCCGAACAAGATATGATCGGGATAACGCTTTATGTTGATTTGTTTGCCCAAGACTTAAAGAAGTTGAAAACAAAAATCAGTTATTTCAAAGAATTGGGAATCGGTTATGTCCATTTGATGCCTTTACTCAAACCGCGTGAAAATGAGAATGATGGTGGTTATGCAGTTGAAGACTATCGTGCGGTTGATCCGCGACTCGGAACGATGGACGATCTCATCACGACGGTCGATGCTTTTCGTAAAGCAGGAATTTCAGTATGTATCGATTATGTGATCAATCATGTTGCCAAAGAACACGCATGGGCGCAAAAAGCATTGGAGAATGATCCGAAATATCAGAAAATGTTTATTATGTTTGATACTGATGAAATCCCGAACTTATATAATCAAACTGTTCCGGAAGTACTCCCTGATAAGTGTCCGGGCAACTTTACCTACTATTCAGAAATCAAAAAATATGTTTTTACCTCATTCAGTGACTTTCAGTGGGACCTTAATTTCAGTAACCCCGAAGTTTTTAATGGGATGAGTGATACAATGCTTTATCTTGCGAATATCGGCATCAATATGCTTCGCTTGGATGCCATCCCATTTATGTGGAAAGAAGTCGGAACCAATTGTCGCAATCTGAAACCGATCCATGATCTGATAAAAATGCTTCATCTTATCAAAGAAATTGTTTGTCCGTCATTAGTTTTGTTAGGTGAAGCCATCGTTGAACCGCAACAGATCGTCACCTATTTCGGTGATGATACATCGGCCGAATGTGAAGTGATGTATAATGCCAATCTGATGGTGGATATATTCAATTCTTTTGCGACTCGCGATGTGCGTTTGATGATGATCGATGCGAATCGTTTCTATATTCCGCGTAAAGCGACGTGGATGAATTATGTTCGTTGTCATGATGATATCGGCTGGGGTTTCAATGAGGAAGCTATACAACAATTTGGATGGAATCCCTATGATCATAAACAATTTTTGATCCAATTCTACAGTGGAAAATTTCCTGAAAGTTTTGCGGCCGGAGAACTCTATCAGTTC
This sequence comes from Erysipelotrichales bacterium, assembly GCA_038204785.1. GTDB lineage: Bacteria > Bacillota_I > Bacilli_A > Erysipelotrichales > Erysipelotrichaceae > GWE2-51-13. The sequence goes on along the minus strand of JBBRCP010000006.1, from coordinate 17,201 downwards.
AATCCACAAACGATGGATGCGCGTACCAATGGAACATTAGCCAGTTTACTCGGGTTGGAACAAGCAGTAAATCAACATGATACATTTGCCCAGGAAGAAGCCATTAAACGCATCAATCTAGCGCATGCGTTGATATTAGCCTATCGGGGTATCCCATTGATCTATTCAGGGGATGAACTAGCGACGCTAAATGACCGCAATTACTTGTTGGATCCCGACAAGAGTGCCGAAGGTCGTTGGATCCATCGTCCATACTTTGACTGGAAACGTGCCAAACGGATCAGTAAAGGTGAAACGTTTGAAGCTCAGACCTATCATGCTCTTCAAAAATTGATAGCGATTCGCTCAAAACAACCGTTACTGAACGGTCAAGTATCTCAATTAGCTTTGGATCTGGGAAATAAAAGTGTTTTCTGTATCTTGCGTCAGTCGCGTGATCAATCGTTTATTGGCTTGTTCAACTTCAGCGAAACACCACAATATGTGTCAACACTTCAGTTGCGTCAAACAGTTGTGGGTGAGAATTATATCGATCTTATGCAAGGTAAAACTGTATCGATGCGAAATGCGCAGATTCATTTACGTCCGTATGAATATTTATGGCTGATCCACAAAAAATAAATTTCACTAAGCGTTCAATCAACGCTTTTTCTTTGAAACAGGTTACTGTGTTGTTTTGAAGCACTTAGTGATAAAATAGAGACATAGAAGATCTACATAAAGAGGAGACCAACATGGACAAAACCATCGGGTTTATCGGAATCGGAAATATGGGAAGTGCCATGATCGGCGGAATTATTTCAGCCGGATTACTCACGCCAGACAGAATTATCGCATCAGCTCGTACTGTTGAAAAGCTGGTTCTCATTAAAGAGAAATATGGCATCGATACAACGAACGATAATAAAAAAGTAGCGGAAATAGCAGATATTCTTATTCTGGCAGTTAAACCTATGAGTTATTCCTCTGTAATCAACGAAATCAAAGGATCATTGCGCGAGGGATCGATCATTGTATCGATTGCCGCGGGTTTATCACTTAAAACGATTTTGGATCACTTTGCGGAAGACGTAAAGATCGTTCGCGTTATGCCGAACACACCGGCTTTGGTCGGTGCCGGAATGTCGGCTCTGTGCAGTAATCAATTTGTGAGTGATGACGAAGTGGAAGACATCAAATCGATCTTAAACAGCTTCGGTCGTTGCGAAGTGGTTGATGAACAATTGATGGATACTGTTACCGGTGTCAGCGGATCATCTCCGGCGTATGTTTATCTGTTTATTGAAGCACTGGCTGATGCTGCCGTACAAGGCGGAATGCCACGGGAACAAGCCTATAAATTTGCGGCTCAATCCGTTCTCGGTGCTGCGAAAATGGTGCTTGATACAGGAATTCATCCAGGTGTTCTGAAAGACAATGTCTGTTCACCGGGCGGAACGACGATTGAAGCTATCGGAGAACTCGAACGTCGCGGATTCCGATCGGCTGTCATGTCGGCAGTGGAAGTATGCATCGCTAAATCAAAGAAAATGGGAAACAGATGATAAACGAAAGGCAGAAATTTCTGCCTTTTCTGTAGAGGAGCCACAATGGAATACAGTGAAATGAACAATCAGATTGAAAAATTGATTTCTGATTATGTCGGTGATGTAAGTATCTATGCGGTTTCACTAAGTGATCATCGTGTACTTTTGAATTATCGTTCCACACAACAAGTCCGCTCCGCTTCAATCATCAAAGTGATGATCATGGTGGCCGTTCTTGAGAAGATCGTTGCGAAAAAACTTGAACTGACTTCGCTGATCACAGTGAAACAAGATCAAGTTTTAGAAGATAGTGAGATTTTTCTACCTATAAATCAATCTGTCACCATTGAAGAATTACTAACATGGATGATTGCTTATTCAGATAATACATCAGCCAATGTGTTGATCGACTTAATTGGAATCACTGCTGTCAATCAATCCATGTTGAATATGAACTTAACGCAATCACTCCTACAACGCACTATGTTGGATTATGATGCGATCGGCAAGGGAATCGACAATTACACAAGTGCCCATGATATGGCAATCATCTTTGAAAAAATATTTACGGATTCGATTCTGACACCCGAACTATGCGGAAAAGCCAAGGGAATATTGCTTAAACAGAAAATAAAAGATCAATTCTTGCGTTATATAACCGATGATATCCAAGTTTTTCATAAGACCGGTGACTTGGATTATCTCAATCATGATGTCGGTGTATTTCATGTTAAAAAGCAGGATTATTTCCTGGGTATTTTTTGTTGGAATACGGTAGATATTCATGGAAACAAGAATTTTGTTGGTCAACTGGCAAATCTTTTTTATACGTATATAAAGACGATTTAACGTCGCCATGATTTATTTATATAGTTGAATACACCATGATTTATATTCATGTTTTTTATAAAATTTCAAAACACTTTCAATATCTTTTGTGGAGGAATAAACCAAAGATCTATCGACTCCGTTTTCATGTGCCACTCTTAATAATTGATCAATCAATTGACTTCCATAACTTGCATCTCTGTACTTGTGAACTATATAAAGATCTTCGACTTCAATGTAAGTTTGGCCATTATCGAATACAGTTATATTATTTGACACGTGGAGTGAACCATAAATAAATCCAATAATCTCACTGTTCAACTCAGCAAGATAAAAGTAGTTACCGAGTTTTTCTTCTAAATAGCGTTTACCTGCAGGAACAAAGCCATAGGTGGTATCTTCATTCTTCCACTTTTCTTGCAAGGCAAGGACAGCATCTAAATCCTCGTAAGTACATATTCTAATCATCAAATGGTTCATGTTAATCCCTCTTTCCTATGATTTGATATTCATTTTTAGTTGCAACCATAAACGACTAGAAATTCTTAAGTTTATCTTTTTATTGTTTTTTGTTTCTTCTATCCATTTCAACGATTTCAGCGACTTCGTCTTTACTCAATTGTCCGGTAGTAATCATATAGGTAAAGTCAATCTCTTCAAGATGAACAATCGGTTCATTTTTGACAGCGTTGAGAATTTGTTTAGCTAACGGTAGAATTGTGTTTCGTTCTTCATAATCCATAATGTTGGATGGAAATACCAAAGCACCGGTTCCCATGAAAGGTAAAGCTGCCGGAACTTCAAATCGTTTGAAATCTTGGTGTTCGATATGATCAGCCAAACCATTGTTTATTTCCCATTGGATCAATTGATTACGCAACTCATTGGCAGTCAACCTTTGTTCTGGAGTTGGGTCAACCATACAGTTGGTCGTCTCTTTCGGATCGTTGACCATATCATAGAGTTCTTCGCTTCCACCTCCGTAATAATAGGCATATTTATAGTTTTTAGTAACGATACTGAGCCATCTCCGCTGGTGACGACCGTGTTCCATAATGGTAGTCGAGCGATCCCGCATATCAAACAAAGATTTACCCAGTAAATGATAATCTGCTGGATAGGGGAGCTTGGTCAGATCTAATACTGTTGGTAAAATATCGTTTAGACTGACAAAATCAGATGAGCGAGTAGCTGCTTTGATACGTGCCGGATAACGCACGATCATCGGAATACGACTACTGGCGTCATGCGGTAGGAATTTTTGGTAAGTCCCTAAGTCACCCAACATTTCACCGTGATCGGAACAGAAAATAATCAGAGTGTTGTCTAATTCTCCGATGTTGGACAACTCATCCAAGATACGCCCGATCTGATTGTCGACATAGGTGATCGATGCGTAGTAAAGTTCTTTAAATCGTTTTAAATAAGTCTCATTCGGATAATGAACGATCGTTTGGTTTTCTTTTGCTAACCAGTTTAAGGGTGTGTTTGTTTGTGTTGCTTCAGGAATCGCTTGTCCATTGTACAGATTTGCGAATTCAGCGGGTACATCAAGTGGCGGATGAGGATGATTGAATCCCAGCCAAAACATAAAAGGACGTTTACCCCGATTCAGATGTAGTTGTTCGATGGCTTTGTCAGCAACCCATGTGCTGCCGTGGTGTTCGATTGGAACCTGAGACTGCTGCGGCATCATGTAAAGGGGATCGCGTACACCGTGAAGAGCACTGATTTCAGGATTACCATGATCCCGTAAATAGATGGCGTAATCATCATCTTCACGATGATGAGGTATCTCATCCATCATGAAATAACGATGAAAACCATTGTGACGTCGATCCGGTTGATGATGAAGTTTACCGATGGCGATCGTATCGTAACCGGCATCACTGAGTATCTGCGGGAATGTCGGTAGCTGATAGGGAATCGAGCGAATATGCGAAAAATCATTATCGTCGAATCCGTGATAGTTGCATGAAAGTCCGGTCAACATATTATGCCGTGCCGGAATACAAACCGGATTGGGTGAATAAGCACGATCAAAATGACAGCCTTCCTGTACCAGTCGATCCAGAGTAGGTGTTTGTATGATTCGATTGTTGATTCCCAGTGTATCATAACGTTGCTGATCTGTTGTGATGATCAAAATATTCGGTTTCTTTTCCATGAGTCAACCTCCATGGTTTTATTATACTGACTTACGAGTATACTTTGTGCAAAAATTGCAAAAATAGTATATAATCTATGTATAAAAATGGAGGGAATACTATGTCGACTGCCTATGAAATAATTACCGATACAATGCTAACCTATCAACAACAAGTGATCAGTCTGGCAAAACTTGGAGAGAATACCGATACAACCATCCCTTATAACCCTAAATTTAGAAAAGCGATCGTTGATGGTGACATCTGCGACCTATTTGAAGGTGCACTTCCTTATCGTCCTCGTTATATCGCACCTGACTATAAGATTTTAATGGAAAATGGCAGCGCTTTCTTGGAGTTGGATCCGCCGAAAGATATTTGGGAAGCAACAAATGCGTTGCTGATCATGTATCGCCATGTTCCGTCAGTTACTACGTTTCCGGTCTATTTGGGAGCGTTGGATGAACTTTTGGATCCGTTTATTGTCGATGAAAAAGAAGCCGAGAAAGCAATCGGATTATTCTTGTTGAATATTGATCGGACGTTGAATGATTCATTTGTTCATGCCAATATCGGTCCTAAAGATACCGTGGCCGGACGTATCATTTTGCGTCAAAGTGAAAAACTACAAACAGCAATACCGAATCTTACTCTAAAATACGATCCGGAGTTAACCAGTGATGAATTTGCTGCGTTATGCGCTTCAGTTATGTTGTCAACAGCTAAACCGAGCTTTGCGAATCATCGTATGTTTGTTTCGGAATTCGGTGAAAGATATGTCCTAGCCAGTTGTTACAATGGGCTTAGATTAGGCGGAGGTGGATATACCTTGCCGCGTTTACGGTTAAATAATATCGCTAAACAAGCTGCTTCAACCGAACAGTTTATGAAAGAGATATTACCTCATTATGTTGATTTGATGACTGAATACATGGATCAACGAATCAATTTTTTGGTTGAAAAATCATCATTCTTTAAATCTAACTACCTAGTCAAAGAAGGTTTTCTAAATCAAAAAGACTTCATCGGTATGTTTGGGTTGGTTGGGTTAGCCGAGTGTTGCAATACATTGATGCATGTTAGCGATAGTAATCTTGGTTATGGTCATGATAGTAAAGTGGATGATTTAGGCGTTGCCATCATTGAACGTTTAGATGAACTAGTCGCAAAACATAAAGCCCCATACAGTGAAAACAGCAGTGACCGTTATTGGTTGCATGCACAGGTAGGTATTGAAAAAGATGGTCCGGAATCATCTCCGGGATGTCGTATTCCAATCGGATCCGAGCCTGAGATCTATAAACAGATCAATCATTCCACTCGTTTCCATAAGTATTTCCCAACAGGTATCGGTGATATTTTCAGATTTGACGAGTCATGGAAGAAAACTCCGGAAGCGTTAGTTGATATCATAAAAGGAGCCTTAAGTTCAGGTATGCGTTATTTCTCGGGTTATTGTGCCAGTAACGATGTAGTCCGTGTTACCGGATATTTAGTCAAACGAAGTGAAATCGCAAAACTTGACCGCAAGGAAGCTGTTTTGAATGATGCGTCCGTGTTAGGCCAAGGATCACGTGATCTGGCTCATGCATTTGATCGCAGAGTTCAAAAATAATGGTTTCCGCACCGGTTAATCGAATCATTCCATTTTCAAGTGTAGATGGCCCCGGTAATCGGATGGCCATCTTTTTACAGGCATGCCCATTTCAATGTTGGTATTGTCATAACCCTGAAACGATCAATCTATGTAATCACTGTGGCGTCTGTGTTACGAAGTGTCCTTCTGATGCACTCCATATGATCGATCAGAAAGTCGTATGGAATTCGACAAAATGTACACAATGTGACACATGCATCAACGTTTGCCCCTACCATTCATCTCCGAAAATCACTCAGTATTCAGTAGAAGAAATGATGATCAAAATCGAAGAGGTAAAACCGTTTATCCGTGGTATTACACTCAGTGGTGGCGAATGTATGAACTATCCTGAATTCATGGAAGGAATCTTTATCCAAACAAAAAAGTTGGGATTGAACTGTTTGATCGATTCAAATGGATATCGCTTGTTCAGTGAGTATCCTGAACTCATGAAGGTGTGTGACGGAGTGATGTTGGATGTGAAAGCGGTAAATTTGCAATTTCATCTCCAATTGACTCAGTATTCCAATGAAAATGTTCTAAAAAATATGGATGATCTTTTGTTGATGGGAAAACTGCAGGAAGTTCGAATTGTTATTCTACCGGGATATGATGAACAAAACAGAGAAACGATCCAATATGTCGCAGAGCATGTTAAGAATCTTGTTAAAATCAAATTACTGACGTATCGTCCTTATGGAGTTCGCAAAGAAGGTCTGGAAAAACTAGGTACTTCTATGCCATCCGAAAAAACAATGGAGAGTTATCGTCAACTTGCACTTGAATACGGGGCGGGCGATGTGTTCATTTTATAGGAATCAAACTTACTTAACAACGGAGGAACCTACATGGTACAGATGACACAACATTTGGAAGACTTCTTAAAATTTGATTTGGGTGAATTAGACGTAAGCCTCTATCCAAACGCCGAATTAGATATTCCGTACACAAAAAAGGGTAAACAAGTTTTTGATTTGTATCTACCGGAAGGAAAAAAACCATTTCCGCTCATTATCGTAATTCATGGAGGTGGCTGGATCAGTGGATATCGCCGTTCCAAATTTATGGGACCGATGATTCAACCTGTGTTCAAAGGGGTTGCGGTTGCTTGTATCAGTTATACCTTGGCACTTGAGAAACCGTTTCCGCAAGCGATTCATGATATTAAAACAGCAATCCGGTATTTCAAAGCCAACGGTGAAAAATTAGGGATCGATTCCTCGAAAATAATTCTTTGGGGTGAGTCTGCCGGAGCTAATCTAGCTGCACTTTGTGGATTAACAACCGATACTGATCTACATGATCTAAGTCAAGGTTGGTCGGAGTACAGTGAAAAAATACAAGGTGTCATCGCTCATTACGGAGTTTATGATTTCACGACGATTGATCAACAACTACTTTCAAATGGTGTTCAAGATGATTGGCCGATGAGCTCCGATGATTCTCCGGCTGCTTGTTTTGTCGGGCAACCGATCTTGAAGGACTTGGATGTGACGAGAAAAGCCAATCCGATGAGTTATATTGAAGGCAATCAAGTTCCATTCTTTCTGCAACATGGTAAAAGTGATACTATGGTTCCTTGGCAGCAAACCCGTGATTTCGCTGCAGCGCTTCGGGCTCAGGGCAGCGAAGTGGAACTCGATTATATCGAAGACGCTGTACATACCGATATTGCTTTTTTCAGTGAAAAAGAAATCCAAAAAATTATGCATTTCTGTGAAAAAGCGTGGTCACACAAATGAGCTCAGAATGGTTACAAGATATTCAAGCTGCTTGGTTGGGTAAAGTCATCGGTATCCGGATCGGAGCTCCCGTTGAAGGTTGGACAGCCAAAGAAATCAACGATACCTATGGTTATATTGAAGATTTTATTGTGGATTATGACATCTTTGGGGCCGACGATGACAGTAACGGTCCTTTTTACTTTACCCAAGTGTTCAATTTGTTTGATCAACAACTGATCACACATCAGGAAATCCGTGCAACGATCTTAAATATGATTCCTGACGGACATAGTTTTTTTTGGTGGGGCGGAGTCGGAATTTCGACTGAACACACGATGTATGAAAATATCAAAAACGGTATCTCGGCACCTGAAAGTGGTAGTGAAAAGCTAAATGGGAAAGCTTTAGCTGAACAGATCGGTGGGCAGATTTTCAGTGACGGATGGGCGTATGTGGCCTATAAAGACACGAATGAAGCTGTGCGTTTAGCCGCCGAAGCGGCCTGTATTTCACATGATGGAGAAGCCATTGAAGGTGCTAAGTTTGTCGCGGCTGCGATTAGTTTGGCTTTCACGTATAAAGACATTTATGAAGTCATTGAAAAAGCACTGAGTTATTTAAATCAAGATAGTGAATATGTCAGAGTTGCTTTAACTGTGATTGAATTTTATCATGCTCATCCCGAATCATGGGAAAATGCATATGAATATATCGTTGAAACTGCCGGCTATGATAAATATGCCGGTGTTTGTCCAATCATTCCGAATATGGCCGTGATGGTGATGGCAATGTGTTACGGTAAAGGGAATTTCAGAAATACACTTCTACTTTGTCTCAATGCCGGATGGGATACTGATTGTAATGTCGGAAACGTAGGCTCAATCATGGGTGCTCTAGTCGGGATTGAACAATTGCATAAACCTTGGGTGAAATCGATCAATGACATTTGTATCAGTTCCGGATTATTCGGGACATTAAATATGATGGACGTTACCCAACAAACCCTTCATTTCGCTCGTTGCGGACAACGATTAAAATTTGAAAAAAAACATGATTTAGCGCTGTTGGATGAACCAATCAATCACTTCCATTTTGGATTACCAATGTCCACCCATGGATTTACAGGGAATTTTAACCGTTATTTCGAAGGAAATCTACTTAATCGTTCGAACGAAGAAACATCGTTTGGACGAGGTCTAAAGATTGTGGTTAATGCAGCATTTCCAACCAATCAGGTAAATATAACGAAAAAAACATACTTTCAGGCGACCGATGTTTATGATAGCCGCTATGAACCAACACTAACACCGATCATCTGGCCGAATCAAGTCACTTCAACGAGACTAAAAGCCATGCAAGCAGGGATATTCAGTGCTTGTATCATCGTCAAAACGACCGATGGAAAGTTCTATCTTTCCGAATCGCTCGAGCTAACGGATCAATGGATCGATCTGAGTTATCAGATACCTGAAACATGTTCTTATATCAAAGAAGTCGGAATACAATTGACGGCGATAAAACGTACGGCGCATACCTATGTTTGGATGGATTATTTCAATGCCGACGGGGTATCAAAACTCACTCTAGATTTCACCAAACTACCAATGGAAGATTTTGGTTTGACACACGCCGGTCTTGCATGTAAAGAAGTTGCAGGGGCAACGCGGCATTCCGGACAGTGGCTTACAGACGAAAAGGGTCTACACAATATTCCTGATAAAGCAGCAATGATCGTCTTCGGTGATTATTTTTGGCAAGACGGAACGATCGACGTAAATTTCGATAGATTTGATATCGGATCGACTTTCTTGTTTAGAGTTCAAGGAGCCAAAAAATGGTATGGGATCGCTCGTACAAGTGAAAAAAATTATGAACTCAGGAAATGCGATGGAACGCTGACAGCGCTTTCAAGTTTCACTTTCGAAAACACGTATAATGGGAAAATCTCATTGCACAATAACAAGGGATATACTATAATTGAAATCGAAGTAAGTGAATTAAAAATTCAATACTCTGATGAAATCCAGCCCATTATCAAGGGATGCTTGGGACTAATCGCTGCCGACGGCGCATTGACATCATTCAAAGGAATTAAAATCAGTTTAACCTGATTTTAATCATAAAAGAGGGAGAATTATGAAAAAAATTCTACAAGTATTGTTAGTATTACTCATGGTTACAGGTCTGACGGCTTGTGGCACCACAGGAAAATCGGCTTCAAAACTCAAAATTGCTTTGTTGATTCCTTTCCGTGGAGACCAATCCTATTTTGATACGACAGCTAACGGTATGGCATTGGTCAAAAAAGAATATCCGGGATCAACCACAACGATTATCGAAATGGGTACTGATCAGAGTAAATGGGAAAATTTCTACTTAGATGCTGCACAAGGTGATTATGATATTATCATCGGTGGTAACTGGGAAGCTACTCCTGCTTTCGAAAAAGTCATCGCCAAATACCCTGCCAAGAAGTTTATCAACTTTGATAACCAAGCAGCACCTCTTAACACCAATACGTATGTCATGTTCTACAAAGCCAACGAACTTGGTTATTTAGTAGGATTAGTGGCAGGTCTTGTTACAAAATCAGATCTTAAATATGCTGACAAATCGAAGAATGTTATCGGTGCTATCGGTGGTATGGAATTCTCCGGTATCAATGATTTCCTTTATGGTTATATCCAAGGTGCACAAGCAGTTAATCCGGATGTTAAAATCCTGATTGGTTATGCAAATAACTTCAGTGATCCTGCCAAAGGTAAAGAAATCGCATTGAATATGTACAAGAGCGGCGCAGACATTATCTTCCATGCAGCCGGCGGTACAGGTAACGGTTTATTTGACGCTGCTGTCGAAGCAAAACGTTATGCTTTAGGTGTTGATGCTGATCAAGCTTTATTGTTTGCTAATGATGCTGCTAAACAAGAAAAGATCCTTACATCAGGAACAAAGAATGTTGACTTAGCGATCCTTCAAGCAATCAAACGTGCAGTTGACGGAACATTGCCGTATGGAAAAATCGAAGTATTGGGTATCAAAGAAAATGGCGTCAGCTTAGCTGAAAATGCTATTTACAAAGCACTTCCTGCTTCAATCCGCGATGTTGTCGAATCTTACAAACAAAAAGTAATCAAGGGTGAAATCGTTGTTAAAGATGCTTTAACTCTAACAAAAGACCAATGGAATGCAATCAAAGCTTCCGTTCAACCTTAATCAGTTAAATTAATAGTTATAGGGTGCGTGCTCTACACATTTGTGTAGAGCATTCCTTTATAGAAAGGACAGAAAAATGAGTGAAGTACTTTTAGAGTTGAAGGATATTACGAAAATCTATTCTAATGGAGTTGTGGCTAACCGTAATATCAATGTTTCTTTCAAAAAAGGGGAGATTCACTCGATCGTAGGGGAAAACGGCGCTGGGAAATCAACTCTCATGAAGATGATTTTCGGCATTGAACGTCCATCTTCCGGGACGATCACCTATAAAGGGAAAGAAGTACACTTCGAGAATTCCATGGAGGCCATTAGAAACGGAATTGGAATGGTTCATCAGCATTTCATGATGATCGATAGTTTTACTGTGGCTGAAAACATCATACTCGGTATGGAACCGCGTAAAAGAAAATGGTTTCTGAATAAAAAAGAATCGATACGTTTAACGAAAGAATTAGCCGTTAGATACAATTTTGACATGGATGTAACGCGAAAAGTAGGTAGTTTGACAGTCAGCGCCAAGCAAAAAGTCGAGATTTTGAAAACATTGTACCGAAATGCCGAAGTCATCATTTTAGACGAACCCACTGCGGTATTGACTCCTCAAGAGACGGAAACTTTGTTTGAGAATCTCAAGCGTTTTAAAGAAATGGGTCATACCATCTTGTTTATATCGCATAAGTTAAATGAAGTGAAACAAATCAGTGATCGGATAACGATCATGCAAAACGGAATCAGCAAAGGTACTTACGAAAATTCGGATATTTCAATCGAACAAATGACCGAGTTGATTGTCGGACGCAGTGTTACACTGTCTTATGACCACATTAAGAAACCAATGAAGAACATTAAAAAAGCATTCCGAGTCGATAGTATCTCTTTGAAGTTAAAAGGGGTCAATGTATTACGGGATGTGACTTTTACGATACGCGAAGGTGAGATATTAGGCATTGCCGGAGTACAGGGCAACGGTCAGACTGAACTTGTTCAGGGACTGGTGGGTTTATTAGGGATGGACAGTGGAAACTGGTTTATCGAAGACCACGAAATTACAAAGCTTACCATTGAAAACAAGCGAAAAGCAGGGTTAGCGTATATTCCCGAAGATCGCATGAAAGAAGGCATCGCGCAAGGTGCCACAGTTGCAGAGAATTTGATATCCACCTATTATAATCGACCGGATATCAACGGTCCGATATTCATGAAAGGTAAAGCAATCACGGCCTTAGCACAACATTTGATTACGATGTTCAGTGTCAAAACAAAAAGTTCTAAATCCAAGATTGAAAGTCTGTCAGGAGGTAATATTCAAAAAGTGGTCGTAGCACGGGAAACCAATACGAATCCAAAAGTACTGATTGCCGAACAGCCGACCCGTGGAATCGATATCGGAAGTGAAGAATTTATTCATCATCAATTAATTGAAATGCGTAATAAAAATGTAGCAATCTTGCTTGTGAGTGCAGACTTGAATGAAGTGATGGAAGTCAGTGACCGCTTGATTGTCATGTATGAAGGACAGATCGTCGCACATTTCGAACATGCGAAAGAAGTATCCGAAAAAGAACTCGGATTGTATATGTTGGGTGTCAAACGTCAAGATGAAGAAAGTCTGAAGAGGGTTCTGATATGTTAGCAAACGAAAAAATATTTGAAGCGGTAAAAATGATCGCTTCGTTGCTATTAGCGCTATTGATCACGTTTATTGTCTTGTTGGCTGTCAGCGCAACACCGTTGGAGTCGTTCAGCAAGATGCTTTTCGCTCCGCTTACGAAAGTTCGCTATTTGGGAAATGTTATCGAATTGATGATACCGTTATCTTTCGCCGGTTTGGCGACTGCATTATTGTTCCGTACGAAACTATTTAATTTAGGAACAGAGGGTATCTTCTATTTCTGCGGTGTCGTTACAGCGGCGATCGCAACACAGACATTCAGTAATTCATTGATTCATCCGATCGTTACGATTCTGATTTCAGGATTGGTCGGTGGTCTGATTGCGTTGATTCCGGGTTTCTTCAAAGCTAAATATAATACCGATGAACTTGTCACCTCATTGATGATGAATTCGATCTTGTTTGGATTGGGTCTCTATCTCATTAAAAATTTCCTCCAGGCAAAAGATGTTCCGGGAGTCGCTTCTCAACTATTTCAACCAACCGCATTATTGCCAATCATCATACCGGGTACCCGCATCCATATCGGATTCGCTATCCTGTTAGTGGTCGTCGTGCTTTTATGGTTGATGTTATTCAAAACTAAACTTGGTTATGCGATCCGAATGACGGGTCTAAACAAGAATTTCGCAAAATATTCAGGTATGAATGCCTTTTCGTTGTTTCTGATCGTTCATTTCATCTCGGGATTTCTGGGAGGAATCGGATCATCCATCGAATTATTGGGTATGTACAGTCGCTTCCAATGGTCGGCACTGCCGGGATTAGGATTTACCGGAGCCTTGATGGCAATGTTGGGTAAAAATGATCCATTTGGTATTTTGGCGGCGGCTTTCGCCATCAGTTATCTGCGTACCGGAGCTGATATCATGGCTCGTTCGACGGATGTTCCTGTTGAAGTCGTTGCGGTTGTTGAAGCAGTCATCGTGTTGTTTGTATCATCCCAATATTTCTTGAGAAAATATCATGAACGTGCTTTGATCAAGAAAGGGGAACAACAAAATGCTTGAGGTCTTCAAAATCATTTTCACGCCTGATTTCGGTTTCACTGTCATTCGAGTCGTCGTTCCTATCCTGTTTGCGGCTCTTGGAGCTTATGTGGCGAATAGTGCCGGTATCGCTAATATTGCGATGGAAGGTACGATGTTGATGGCGGCGTTTGTCGGAACTGTATGTAGTGCGATGTTCCACAGTCCGTGGTTAGGACTATTAGCAGCGTTGCTTTCCGGCGTATTGATGTCACTTATTTTAGCTTATTTCACGTTGGTTTTAAAGACGAATAATATCCTCGGTGGTATTGCACTCAACTTATTCGCGAGTTCATTCACCGTATTTCTGTTGTTTGTTATCACAGGTTCCAAAGGAACCAGTGCTACGTTAGGAGCTAAATCGCTTCCGAAAGTGGTTATTCCGATTCTTAAGGATATTCCGGTTCTCGGAAAGATACTTTCGGGTCATAATGTTTTAGTTTATATCATGTTCTTGGCTATCATTATTGTTTATCTGATCATGTATCAGACACCGTTGGGTCTTCGTATCAAAGCCGTCGGTAAGTATCAAGATGCGGCTGAATCTGTTGGCGTCAACGTTCGTAAAATTAAAACGATTGCGCTTGTTATCAGTGGCGTTTTGGCTGCTTTTGGAGGTGCTTATATGTCGATGGGATACTTATCTTTCTTTACCAAGAATATGACTGCAGGGCGTGGTTTTATCGGTCTTGCGGCAGAAGCAATGGGCCACGGAAGTGTGTGGTTGGTAACCTTTACCGCCTTCTTGTTTGGGATGTTCGATGCCTTGTCGAATGCTCTTCAATTATTCTCATTTCCATCGGAGATCATTCAAACGATCCCTTATGTTGCGGTCTTCATTGGAATCGTAATTTATTCGATCTTTGAATCTAAACGTGCAAAAGCCAGAGGTGAACAATGATTTCGATTCTGATGGATTGCGATCCGGGTCATGACGACATATTTGCGCTATTGACGGCGATCGCTCATCCTGAAGTCTTTGAAATTTTAGGGTTCACGACAGTGGCCGGAAATCAAACCGTTGAAAAAGTAACGGATAACTTGCTTCGGGTACTCTCTTATATTGATTATGATGCTGCTGTCTCAATGGGAGCTAAAGGATCACTCAACGGACAGACATTTGTTCAACCGCAGGCACATGGTGAATCAGGGATGGATGGTCCACTATTACCGATTGCCTCAAAAAAAGTAACAGGTATCGATGCGGTTATTTGGATGAAAAATCAATTGATCAACCATCCGCAAAAGATCACGATCGTCGCTACCGGCCCGCTGACGAATGTAGCGCGCTTGCTAATAGACTATCCCGAAGTCAAAGCACACATCGAATCGATTGCCATTATGGGGGGTTCGTTATATAGCGGGAATATCACATCGATGGCTGAATTTAATATTTATGTTGATCCTGAAGCTGCGAAGATTGTTTTTAACAGTGGCTGCAAGATTATTATGAGTGGCCTTGAAGTATGCCATGCCGCAATGATCAATCACGATGAGATCGACCGTTTCAACCATGCGGGAAAAGTATCGAAATTAGTTCTTGAACTGTTGGATTTTTATAGTTTATATGCTAAAAAACTAAAACAACCGGGGAGTCCGTTATTTGATCTATGTCCGATCATGCACATGATCACGCCGGAAATCTTCACCTCCATCGAATGCCAAGTGGATGTAGAAACAGAAGGCGTACTCACTCGCGGAAAAACCGTTGCTGATCTGCGCTTATGGGCAGATACATCAAAGTCAACTACGCAAGTACTGATCGATGTACAGCGTCAGGAGTTCATCAATGAGTTTGTTAGATCGATGGAACTTCTCGATAAGAAGGTGAATTAATTGAAAAACAGTTGGAATGATCGAATCGTACTACGAAAAAATGAAATGGAATATTGGGAAAATCGACTTTTCCATTTACCTGAATTAGGATTCAAAGAAATGTTGACGCGTGCGGCCTTGATCGAATATGCCGATACATGGGGCTTAACAATCAGTCGTGATTTTGGAATCAATGGTTTTGCGATCACGATCGGTCAAGGATTTCCGCATATCGGTCTTATCGCCGAACTGGATGCGTTAGTCACCAAAGGTCATCCTGCGATGGCTCAGATCGATGAAGCAGCTCACAGTTGCGGACATCATCTACAGACCACCATCATGATGGAGACACTTGGATTATGGTCGAAATATCGTAATCAAGACTTGGCAGGAAGAGTTACCGTCTATTTCATCGCAGCTGAGGAATTCGTGGATTTAGATTTTCGACTGAAACTTCAACGGGAAGGATTGATCAAATTACTTTCCGGAAAACAAAACTTACTGATTGATAATGTTTTTTCAGATACCGATGTATTGATCAGTTGTCATACTATGGGAAGTTCGGAAAAACCGGCAATGGAGTTGAATTCAAGACTCAGCGGTTTCATTTATAAGAAAATCAAATTCATCGGGAAGAGTGCGCATGCGGCAGTAGCTCCCCATTTGGGGATCAATGCGTTAAATGCACAAGTGCTCACTCAGACAGCAATTGGATTACTCAGAGAAACATTTGAAGAACATAACCTGATCCGTGTCCATCTCATCACCACAAGCGGCGGACAATCCGTCAATGCTGTTCCATCGGAAACGGTGCTTGAAGGCTATGTACGGGCAATCGATTTGAAACCATTGCATGAAATCAGCAAGCGCATCGATTCACTCGCCACCCACTGTGCGTTGGCTTTATCTGCCGATACAGAAATTACGAATCGGACCGGGTATATGCCGCTAGCACAATCAGAGCCACTCAGTTTGATTCTTCAGCCTTTTATGGAGGATTGTGTCGGAAGTGCTAATATCTATAACCACCGCAATTCATTTGCGGCAGGGGATGTCGGAGATTGTTCACTGTTCTATCCAACAGTCCAATTTGGATTCTCCGGATGTCAAGGAATCGTACACGGTGCTAATTTCTGTATGAAGGATTCGACAGAAGCACTTATTTATCCAATCTATGTAAATCTCAGCGCCATTGATGAGCTAATGTCTCATCCGAATAAAGTGGCAGAGATCAAAGCGACGTTCAAACCAATGATGGAACTCACAGACTACAAGAAAATGCATGGAATTGAGTAACTATCTACACAATGATATTCAGTTTTAACCGATACTCCAAAGACATAGGGGTGTCGGTTTTTCTCGGAGGATTGTAGAAAAGCATCTGACGTTATATACTTAAGGTGAAAAGTAGCTAAGAAACACAATTCTTGTTATCCTGAATCGAAAGGTGTAATTCTGTAGATAAGGACCTAATGATTCTGAAATCCTTATATCGTCAACAGATTCTGCATTTTCACACTTCGGTTGGTCAATGATACAATGGAGTCTTTTGTTTTCTGAAGGAATACCATCAGTTTTTCCTGATCATCCATCCCAATGAAGC
>JBBRCP010000005.1:0-42152 GCA_038204785.1 Erysipelotrichales bacterium | reverse complement strand
AATTATCTCTCGCATCTGGTGATAATGGCGTAGTGGTCACACCTGTTCCCATCCCGAACACAGAAGTTAAGCACTACCGCGGTGAAAATAGCTATGCATGCCATAGTGAAAATAACTCGTTGCCGGATTCTTAGGCTCCCAAAAGGGAGCCTTTTCTTTTGCGTTTTCTATAGACTAATTACTTATTGATAAATAAATAAGTAGTTAAGCATGTCTGCTTGTTATCCTTTAATAACACAAAGATTTACTCCAATTTGGTAAAGGGTATATAATGAAATTATACACGGGTACTTTGCCGGAAAGGAGTGAATCATCAATGACAACTCAACGACAATTCACTAAAACTTTTGATCAGACCGCTCTTCATATAAAATGGAATCAAGTTGAATCACCTAAAGCGATTATTGTTATTGCACATGGATTAGGTGAACATTTGGGTCGTTATGAGTATGTTACGAAGAAATTCAATGATTGGGGCTATAGTGTTCTTCGTTATGACCAACGGGGTCATGGATTTTCAGAAGGAGAACGAGGATTTTTAAAGGATTATAAGGATCTGTTTTTAGATGCAGATTATATGGTTGAAATGGCAATCTTTCAAAACGAAGATATACCAGTGTTCTTATTAGGCCACAGCATGGGCGGATATACGACGATCGGTTATGGAATACTCTATGATCATCGTGTAAAAGGCTTAATTTTCAGTGCTCCACTGAGTGTTGACTCACAAGGCCTAACGGCGCAGATTGATATGTCGTTAGATCCTCACATCCAGTTTCCGAATGCGCTAGCTGATGCAGTATGCAGTGACAGAACTGTAGTTGACGACTATATCGCTGATGAGAATAATTTAAAAAATATCTCTTTGGGGTTGATGCAACAAATAAAATTGAGTGTTCCTTGGATTCAGGACCATTTACATCAAATCAAAGATCCAACACTGATCCTGCACGGCAGTCTCGATCAACTCGTAAATCCGAAAGATAGTGAGATCTTATATGCGATGATCTCTTCCGAAGATAAGAATCGTCATGTGTTTGAAGGTTTATGGCATGAGATTCTGAATGAAACTAAGAAAGATGAGGTCCTGAATATTATTCATACATGGATCGAAAAATATAGATAGACAAGTGAAGCTACTTTTCTTTTTTTCTGGTCATCTAACAAGTAAAAAAAATATATTTGGATATAATAATAGTATGGAGGTAGTACTATGAACAAAGATCTAAGTAAACTAACACCTTTGCAAGTGCAAGTAACACAACATAACGCAACTGAAGCACCCTTCAAAAATGAATACTATGATAACCATGAAGCAGGAATCTATGTAGATATCGTTTCAGGAGAAGTATTATTCAGTTCTATAGATAAGTTTGATTCAGGTTGCGGTTGGCCAAGTTTTACCCGTCCCATTGAACCGAAAGTTGTTGTAGAGAAGAGTGACATCAGTTATTTCATGTTAAGAACGGAAATTCGTTCTAAAATAGCTGACAGTCATCTAGGTCATCTATTCAATGATGGTCCAATAGATAAAGGCGGACTAAGATATTGTATCAATTCAGCATCATTGCGCTTTATTCCACTTTCAGAGTTAGAAAAAGAAGGTTATGCGGAATACCGCAAATTATTTGAACGCTAAATTGACAAATCATTCGAACGTGCTAAACTATGAGTACAGGGCCATGTGCAACCCGGGTGTGCTGACACCTAAACATCCGATAATAGCGAGTTGACGGACAACGTAAAAATCAGCCGCACAAAATAAGAACTTCTTCGGAAGTTCTTTTCCATGGATTATTGACGATAAGTGTTCTGTTTTGTATTTTCTATGTAAAAATCAATTATAATAAAGGTAGAACAACGATAGAAAGCCGGGGATCTCTATGAAAGAATTCAATACAGATAAAATTCGTACGTTTGTTTATGATAGTTGTTGTGAAATGGCATTTCAATATCCCACGGATGTGAGAAAAGCAATAAATGAATCTGTTGAAAAAGAGAAAAATCCTTTAGGGAAATCAATTCTTACACTACTGGTAGAAAACGAAAAAATTGCCCAAAGCAAAGGGATACCTATGTGCCAGGATACTGGAATGGTTATCGTTTTTCTGAAAATTGGGAATGAGATCCAGTTGGTTGGTGAACCTGTAAACATCGTTGTAAATACTGCCGTTGAGGCGGCATATGCAAATAAATATCTACGTAAATCAGTCGTTGCTGATCCGCTATTCGATCGCAAGAACACGTTAACCAATACGCCCGCTATTATCTACACTGAATTCACCGACGGTGATAAGGTTGAAATTGGAGTGATGGCCAAAGGTTTCGGGTCTGAAAACTGTTCGGCTGTGCGAATGTTGAAACCGTCGGATGGTATCGCCGGTGTTCGTCAATTTATTCTTGAGACAGTAACGAAAGCAGCACCCAATGCTTGTCTTCCCATGGTAGTGGGAATCGGCATCGGGGGTACGATGGAATATTCAGCTTATTTGGCTAAGAAAGCTTGTTTGCGGCCGATTGGTGAATGGGCTTCTGATACTCGTTATGCTGATTTTGAAAAAGAACTCTTACATACTATCAATTCTATGGGCTTTGGTCCCATGGGTTTAGGCGGAGATACATCTGCTTTACATGTTGCGATCGAGCACTTCCCAACACACATTGCAGCACTTCCTGTGAGTATCAATATCATCTGCCATATGGTTCGGCATAAGAAAGGGATACTTGTATGAAACACTGTAAACTTCCTCTAAGTGACTATGATCGGAAACATCTCCGTGTGGGTGAAACGGTTCTTTTAAGTGGAACGATAACGACTGCCCGAGATGCAGCTCATAGTCGACTCTATGATTTGTTGCAAAATAATCAACCACTTCCCATCGATTTGGCAACGTGTACGATCTATTATGCAGGACCATCTCCAACACCTGAAAACGGTGTTATCGGAAGCGTCGGCCCTACTACGGCAGGACGTATGGATGCTTATATGCCTGCTTTTTTAGAAGCTGGTATCAAGGTGACGATTGGAAAAGGAAAACGCAGCCCGGAAGTTAAAACAGCCATGAAAAAACATGGAGCGGTATATTTCACAGCCGTTGGTGGAGCCGGGGCGTATTATGCGGGTTGTGTAAAAAAAGTGACATTGATTGCGTTTGAAGATCTTCAAAGTGAAGCGATTCGTGAACTGGAAGTCGTTGATTTCCCTGTCATTGTTGCGATTGATACGTTAGGCAAAGATCTGTATGAGCGATAATAAAAAACAATGCGTTCTCTATTGGATGAGCAATGCTCTTCGCGTAAAGGATAACCCAGCACTGTATCAGGCACAACAAGCAGCACTTCGTACTCAATTGCCTTTATTATGCTTGTTTATCGTAAATCCGAAGTTTCCTGCGGCCAATACACGTAATATGAGTTTTCTATTGAATAGTTTACCAGAACTCCAAGAAAGCCTAGCTCATATGAACATCGCTTTTATCTTGAAAACCGGAAATGCCGCTGAATGTATCGAAGAGATGTGTGAAGAGTATGAACTCAAACACATTGTTTCTGAGATATCACCTTTTCTATGGGTCCAAGACGTACAGAAAATCGTAGATGCGAAGCTTCAGAAAAGAAACCTGCGACTTTATTTATATACGACAGCAACCATCGTCCCGTTACATATCGCGAGTGAGAAACTTGAATTTTCTGCGCGAACAATTCGACCTAAGTTATATCGTCATCTAGACGAATATATCAATGTCGAGACAACTATTATCCCACATCCGATAGGTATGATTTCCGCAACAAAATTAACATTGAGCACGATGAAAGTCTTATTAGACTCTCTTGATTTACCCAGTATTCAAAATACCGATTTCGTTCCAGGAGAAAGTGAGGCACTCCGACTTTTAGAGAACTTCGCGCATCGAATAGCGAATGTGGAATATCGTAATCATATTGATGGCCAAGGACAGAGTTATTTGTCACCCTATCTGCATTATGGGATGATTTCACCCATTACAATCATCAAGCGAATTCAAGCCTGTGAACATCAGATGAAAGAAACTTTTATTGAAGAATGCTTTATTCGTCGCGAACTAGCTTACAATTATGTCTACTATCAACCTAAATATGACAGCCTCAATGGTGCTTGGAGTTGGGCGCGAGAAACCTTATACTTACATTCTATCGATCAACGACCTAATCTGTATAGTAATGAAGAATTGGAATTGGCGAAGACACATGACGAAGTGTGGAATTACTGTCAAAGGACGATTGTTGAAAAAGGCTATCTGCATAGTTATTTGCGTATGTATTGGGCTAAACAAGTGCTTTTATGGAAAGAGGATCCACAAGAAACGATTGATTTCCTGGTATATAATAATGATAAGTATTTTCTTGATGGCCGAGATCCAAACGGCTATACGGGAATAATGTGGTCAGTTGCGGGCGTTCATGATCGGCCATGGCCAAGCGCCGAGGTTGTCGGAAGTGTGCGTCGTATATCGGCACATGGTACAATTAAGAAAACAGGATTACGACTGTAAAGGAGAAAGTTATGGCAGTAAAAGTTTGTGAGCGATGTGTTGGAATGTCATGCGTTACGCGGGTTCCGATCTTTTCGTCACTCAACAACCAACAACGAACTGAATTACTTCTTTTGGTTGAACGACGCTTACTTAAAAAAGGTGAGATCTTCATTCATGAACAATCTGAACTTTCAGTACTGGCTATCGTCAATCGAGGTAAACTGAAAGCCTACTCTAATGGTGTAAACGGGAAACAATTGATATTCTATTTGTTTAATATAGGAGATTTTTTCGGTGAAAATAGTTTATTTGTACCACATCCGATTCACTATACAGTGGAAGCGTTAGAAGATAGTGGGATATGTATGATTCGCAGTGAAGAGTTCCAAGTCTTTTTGAAGGAACATCCCGATATTACTTTTAGCATCATTAAGGAACTCGCAAACCGTTTGGACATGCTGGAAGGGAGTTTAACTCAATTAAATGCGGTCTCTGTTGACGAACGATTAAGTGAACTATTGGACGAATTTGCTAAACGTCACGGAACACGAACAGAGGAGGGTATATTGCTGCGTCTTCCCCTGACCCAGGAAGAAATCGGAAATCGACTAGGATTAACGAGAGAAACGATTAGTCGCAAGTTATCGCAATTTCAGCGAGATGGTAAAATTCGGGTAATAAAAGGAAGAACTATTCTTATTCTTCGATAAGTATTCATAAAGTGTGATGAAAATCACATTTTTTTGTGCTTTTCAGATGTATACTTGAATTATCCAAGGAGGTACGATTATGAGTGAAATTATCGATAATCAACAATTCCGACAAAAGAAACTAAAAGAATTGATCACTAAACTTCAAAACGGTGCTAACATCGAAGAGGTGAAAGCTGAGTTCAAATTACATTTTCAATATGTGACAGGAGCTGAGATCGCCGAGATGGAACGTAACCTGGTAAATGAAGGAACGAAAGTCGAAGAGATCCAACAATTATGCGATATACATGCATCTATTTTCAAGGGGTCAGTCATTGAACTACATGAGGATATCTTAACAGTCAATCCGCTTCTTGAGTTTCAGAAAGAGAATGATGAATTGCGAAAATATATCGAAGAAGAGATTCTTCCTAATAAAGAACATAAGCCAACGGATATCGACATGGCGAAAAAACATTTAGGTTCGAAGTTAGAAAAACTAGCCAAAGTTGAAGAACACTACGCCAAGAAAGAAAATATTTTATTTCCTTTCTTGGAACGTGCAGGGATCGCAACACCTCCGAAAGTCATGTGGGGCGTCGACAATAATATCCGTGCAGCGATCCGCAAAACCCGTCAGTTGATCGAATCGGATACTTCAACGATCGATCAATTCAAAGATCAGTTTTTCGCTACTGCTGAAACTGTGTTGGAAATGATCGATAAAGAGGATGATATCTTGTTTCCGATGTTACGAGATGTTCTACGCGAAGAGGATTGGAAACAGGTAGCGAAAACGTTGCAGGAAGAAGCCGGAACGGTTTATCTGCCGGAAGATCAATTTCAAGAAGAATATGAAGCTACCGCTAGATCAGTTCAAATGAGTATCGGTTCACTCACATTTCCGGAAGTAGATGCCATTTTAAACACACTACCCCTTGATATCACATTTGTGGGAGCTGATAATATCGTAAAGTATGTTTCACAAGGAATAGATCGCATATTCGCTCGTCCAAAGACCGTGATTGGTCGTGCTATTTCCAACTGCCATCCACCTCAAAGTGTTCATATCGTTGAGAAGATCGTCGAAGATCTGCGCAGTGGTAAGAAAGATCATGAAGATTTTTGGATCCAAATGGGAGAGAAGTTTGTCTACATTCGTTATTATGCAGTTCGCCGAAACCGTGAATTTTTGGGTGTTATTGAAGTGACACAAGATATAAAACCAATTCAAGCACTTAGCGGTGAAAAACGTCTTGCTGATTAGAGGAGGGAAACCACAATGGAAAAACGTATATTTCAATTAAATCAATTATCCTGTCCGACTTGTGCTAAGAAAATTGAAACAGTATTAAAAAATACAAACGGTGTTGAAGAAGTCACTGTGGCTTTCACTAGCAGTAAAGTGAAAGTCGAGTATGATGAAACAAGGGTCGAAGTTGTTGAATTGATCGACAAGATTCATCGACTGGGATATCGAGTAATGGAATCAAAGAAAGCGTAAAGCTTTCTTTTTTATAAAGGAGATAACCATGTCACATCAAAAAATAAATGTTATCATTTCGGGAACACTATTAATTTTATATTTTATTGTCAATCAACTTATTCAACAACCACGAATAGGTGATTTAATTTTGATTGCTGCAGCTATCACATCAGGCTTACCCATACTCATTCATGCTCTACAAGCACTTCGTTTTCGCGTGATGTCAATTGAGTTGTTAGTAAGTATTGCAGTAATCGGAGCTTTATTTCTTCATGAGTTTTGGGAAGCAGCGGCCGTAAGTTTTCTGTTTGTTTTTGGAGCTTATTTAGAAGCACGGACACTTAGTAAAACACGTTCTTCACTTGAAACGTTGATTCGCTTGTCACCTTTAACCGCAGTTCGACTAACTGAAGGCAGTACAGAAACGGTCGATATTCAGGAGTTAGCCGTGGGCGATATCGTAATCGTAAAAACGGGTGATCGTATCCCAGTCGATGGAACTATTGTTCGCGGTATTGCCAGTGTCAATCAATCCAGTATCACCGGTGAAACATTACCAGCAGAAAAAACAGTCGGTACCGAAGTTTTCGGAACATCGATCGTCGAGAACGGTTATCTTGAAATAGAAACGAAACGAGTTGGGGAAGAAACAACTTTCGGACAATTGATGCATTTACTGGAAGAAGCTCAAGAAGCAAAAGCTCCGACACAGAAATTTATTGAGAAATTTGCCTCCTATTACACACCTGCTATGATTCTTTTATCACTATTTGTCTTCCTCTTGACTCGTGACATCCGCCTTGCTCTCACTCTTTTGGTAATCTCGTGTCCGGGTGCTATGGTGATCTCGATACCGGTAGCGATTGTTGCCGGTATCGGTCATGCGGCAAAATTCGGTATTTTAGTTAAAGGAGGTGAGTATCTTGAGAAAGCAGCCAAAGCCAATATTGTTGCATTCGATAAAACAGGAACATTGACTGAAGGTCTACCCGAAGTAAATACAATCATCGCTTTTAACTCCTCAGAAAATGAAGTCATACGGGCAGCCGCAAAAGCTGAAACAGGATCAGAACATCACCTGGCCAAGGCAATCTTGAATCAAGCAGACAAAATGGGAATTACACAAACTCAGCTTAAAGATTATGAAATATTTCCCGGGAAAGGGCTAATTTCCACAAGTAGTGATGAAACGATTCTTGTCGGTAATCTGAGGTTAGCTCAAGAAAACGGGATCGTGATCAATATAGATCAACATGAAAAGTTCTCTGAAATCCAGCGTAAGTCTGCAACTTCAGTCGTTGTGGCTGTCAACGGAACATTGATTGGGTATATCGGAATCACCGATAAACTTCGAAATAATGCGATGCAGTCACTTCAACAAATAAAACACGATGGAATCAAACAAATCGTCGTATTGACCGGTGATACATATGTATCTGCTCAACGTTCACTTAGTGAACTGCCAATCGACAAGATCCATGCTGAACTGTTACCAAGTGAAAAAGCTGAGACAGTTCGTCAGCTCAAACGAGCCGGTATCACGGTGATGGTCGGCGATGGTGTCAATGATACCTTGGCGCTTGCGGAAAGCGACGTCGGGATTGCGATGGGTCAAGGTGCGACTGACGCAGCCATCAAGACGGCTGACATTGTGATTTTGAATGAAAAACTATCGAATGTAGTTGAACTTTTCCATATCAGCCGTTTAACCGTTTCGATTATGAAACAGAATATCATACTCTCAGTCAGTGTTGTCTTCCTATTGTTGATCGGAGTCCTAACGAAAACAGTACTCATGGATGTAGGTATGATGGTCCATGAGTTTAGCGTATTAGCTGTGATCCTCAACGCCATGCGCATACCCAGGAAAGCATGATATAATAAAATTAACTTGAAGTAATTCGTGTTAGGAGGTGTAGCTATGCGTTATCCGATTCGAAAATTCACCCACAAGACACGGGCTGTTGTACTGCGAAGAGCACTGGGTATTTTGGAACGAAACGAAGTCACATGTATCGATCAAGACGCCAATCATGCACACTTTCATGTAGAAGGTGGGAAAACCTATCATGTTGAAATTCGAATGGATAATGAAGATATAGTTTTTTCTCATTGTGATTGCCCGTATCAGGGTGTTGGATTATGCAAACACATCGATGCTACCTTACTCTGGATAATGAAATCAGGCATGAGCGGACTCAATGAAGCGATACTGGAGGAGCGCGACTTCATTTATCGAGATGAAGAGGTGGAAGTGGATAATTCAACCACCAACCAAGCGATCCGCTTACTCATCGAAGAAATGATCAGTGATCCTGATTTTGAATGGGTTCAATTTTTAGCAACACGTCCAAAAGAGGAACTACTTGCGTTTCTGTTCAACTATCTAGAAGAAACGGAAGACTATCGTATCATGTTGTTTATCTATATGTGGTTTAAAAATCAATCGACAACTCCGCCGCAAACTATTGTCTCATAAAGAAAAAGCGTTCAACTCTGAACGCTTTTGTATAAATCAGCGGATGATCTGACCACTCTTTGATATAGTTACAGTACTTAATTGAATCGACTTTCCGCAAAGAATCAGTGCTTGACGAACAAATTTTTCTAATCCTCCGCAACAGGGAACTTCCATTCGTACAAGCATGATGGATTTGATAGAGTTTTGCCTGAGGATAACTGCTAACTTTTGAACATAATCTACCTTATCTAATTTAGGACAAGCGATGAGAGTCACTTTATCTTGCATGAAATCAGAATGGAAGTTTGAATACGCATAGGCAACGCAATCAGCCGCAATCAGCAGATCAGCCTTCTCGTAAAAAGGGGCTGAAATCGGACTCAATTGGAGTTGTATCGGCCATTGACGCAACGCACTTGGTAATGACGTTTTTTGCGCAATTACAGTCGGTTCAGCAGAACTGGATATAGTACCTAAGCACGATGAATTCAAGGTTGGATCTACGAAAGCAGCAGCCTCACGTAATGTGAAACTGATTGCCTGCGTTGGACATACCGGCAGGCAGTTACCCAATCCGTCACAATAATCGTCACGTACTACCTTGGCTTTACCATCCTCCAAAGCAAGTGCACCTTCATGACAACTGATAATGCATAATCCACACCCATTACATTTCTCTTTATCGATCACAATCATTTGTCGGATCATACTCTACCTCACATTGCTTCTGTGCTATTGTATCACATCAAAACGAAATCTTGATATTTACTATCTCCGGCTGATGTCATCCCTCATGTCTCAGTTTTGTCATCATCCACCGTTGACAAGGTTGTATCTGCAATGATTGAAAGGGGTATCAACGTCAGATATACTGTGCTTGTAGATTACGAAAGTAATCAAAATTCTCGAGTTATAACCAAAGGGAGGTAAACTATGAGAGAAAAGATTCAGCGTTTTGGACGATTCCTAAGTGGAATGGTTCTGCCGAATATCGGAGCTTTTATTGCCTGGGGCTTGATCACGGCATTGTTTATTGATACAGGATGGGCACCGAACAAGACATTTTCAACATTAGTCGGTCCAATGATCAATTATCTGTTACCGTTATTGATCGGTTATACCGGAGGTAAATTAGTACACGGACAACGCGGAGGCGTCGTCGGTGCTGCTGCTACCATGGGTGTTATCGTAGGCTCAACAATCCCAATGTTCTTGGGTGCCATGATCATGGGACCGTTCGCTGGTTACTTGATGAAAAAATTCGATGAAGCCATCGACGGTAAAATTCCGTCAGGCTTCGAAATGTTGGTCAATAACTTCTCGGCAGGTATCTTAGCAGCTGCCTTGGCTCTCTTCGCATTAGTCGGTGTCGGACCGGTTGTTCAGTCCCTCAGTACAGCGCTAGGCAACGGAGTCAATGTATTCGTCAAAGCAGGACTATTACCGTTGGCTTCCTTGTTTATTGAACCAGCTAAAATTCTGTTTCTCAACAATGCGATCAATCACGGCGTTTTGACACCACTAGGAGTTGCGCAAGTAGCTACTGCCGGAAAATCGGTCTTCTATTTACTAGAAGCCAATCCGGGTCCAGGTTTAGGGTTATTGGCAGCTGTCTGGATGTTTGGGAAAGGTGCAGCTAAAGAATCGTCACCTAGTGCTATCATCATTCATTTCTTTGGTGGTATCCATGAAATCTATTTCCCCTATGTACTAATGAATCCAATTCTGCTTCTCGCTGTTATCGGTGGCGGTATGAGTGGTGTTCTGACCTTTACATTACTAGGTGCAGGACTTGTTGCTTCACCATCTCCAGGATCGATCTTCGCAGTTATGGCAATGGCTCCTAAAGGCGGTTTGCTTCCGGTCTTGGCCGGTGTTGCTGTCGCAGCTATCGTAACCTTCTTGATCGCCGCTGTTATTCTTCGTAGTAAAGAAAGTAAAACAGATCTAGAATCGGCTAAATCTCAAGTCAAAGAATTAAAGGGTCTTCGTCAAACCAATATTAAGAAAATCGTGTTTGCGTGTGATGCAGGTATGGGTTCAAGCGCAATGGGTGCTTCCACACTGCGTAAGAAAATCAAAGCTGCCGGACTCGATATTGAAGTAGTTCATTCATCCATTGAAGAAATTCCGAGTGATGCTCAACTGATCGTTACTCACGAATCACTAGCAGAAAGAGCACGTACGGATCATCCGGGAATTGAAATCGTCACGATTACAAATTTTGTCGGAGCTCCTGAATACGATCTTCTAGTTACAAGACTAGCCAAATAATCCTAAGGGGCATCACAAGTGCCTCTTATCTTTATATTTGGCACTAACACTTATTGACCAATTCAATCATGTCACTAGTTCAATATCAAGTAGATTGGGCTATAATACTAGTGACAGGAGAATGATCATGACCCAACGATTATCTATCATCAGCCCACGCTTGATCCATTGTCTGACACTTTTAGCTGATACGCAAGGGTACATAACTGTTGCTGATTTGGCTGTGCAGTGTAAAACAAGCAAACGGACGCTGTTTCGTGAACTGAAAGATATTAATTACCTGCTTCAAACCTACACATTGACCCTATCCTCCAAAACCGGACTGGGCATCAAAATGGAAGGAAATAGTGATGAGAAGCTTCATTTTAAAAGTCTCTTACTACAAATTTCAGCTGGAAATAATCTGGTTGTCAAAGAGGATCGCCAATCTTATCTATTAGCAGAAATCCTCAAAAATAAGTGTTTAGAAAAACTAGCGATGTACTCGCATCAGTTTCAAGTTTCGGAAGCTACGATCAGTAATGATGTCAATTCGATCGAACCAATCTTGCGTACGTATAATCTACAATTAAATCGAAAACCCGGTAGTAATCTGGTTTGTAACGGAAAAGAAGAAGACTTCCGCCGTGCTATCACTGATTTTGTGTTTAAGCATATTGAGGAAGATAAGTTTTCACGTATCTTTAATCTATCGCAAGATCCATGGGATGTGGAAGATTATTTCAAATCACAGGAACCGGATGGAATCTTGCGGCTACTCAATAAGGATCTGTTGTGGCGAGTGATCACAGTGCTAAAGGATAATGATACTGTTTGGATCTATCGTCTGGCACAAGGTTCTTATATCGGTCTGATCCTGCATCTAACGATCGCTCTTGAACGGATGATGAATCAAGATCGCATTCAGATGAACCCGCTCTTACTACAACAGATGAAAAAAGATTCACTGTTTGATCAAGCAAAAATTTTAGCTGAATATTTCGAAGATGAATTCGAAATCCAGTTTCCAACAGAAGAGGTAGCCTATATTGCCATGCATCTCAAAGGTGCGCGTCTACTTCATATTGAAGATGCCCTTCGTTCAGATGAAAGCGAAACAGTAGTCAGTCAATATGAACTGACAAACATTGTTTATCAACTAGTTGATTGTTTCGAAGAGACAGCGAATGTTCATGTGAAGCAAGATGAAGTGTTGATATCCGGACTGATCACTCATCTAAGACCGGCCCTAACTCGTATTAAATACAACATGGAAATACGCAACCCTCTACTAAGACAGATACAAACACAATACACACAAGTCTATGAAGATAGTGCAGCGGCAGTCAACAAGATGGCAGCTAAATATCAAATAAAGGTTGTTGATGATGAAATCGGATTTATTGCGCTTCACTTTGGAGCGGCGCTTGAACGGATGAATCAAACCAAACCGCATCGGACAGTCAGAGTGGTGGTCGTCTGCGCAAGCGGTATCGGTATTTCCAGCTTGCTTGCATCGAGAATCAAACGCATTTTCAAAGATGATATTTTGATTGAAGCCAGATCGCAAATGGATGTTAAGGAACTTGACGACAAGATTTGTGACCTACTGATATCGACGATGAAACTCTCACCTGTAACACTACCGTTGATCGTCGTAAATCCGCTACTCAGTGATTCGGATATTGAAGTGATCAAAGGAATGATCATTGAGTTAGCGAAAACAAAAAAGAGTTACGGTAAAGAAACAATCAATTTAAACTTCACGCAACAATTGTATGAATTATCCAATCTATCCTCTTCGGTGGCAACTCTGATCGATGAAGTTGATATTGTCGAAGTCGAACAAGGCTTACAGATGGATAAGATCATCAATATTGTTGGTTATCGTATCGGAAAAAATCCAAAATCAGGTAAACTGATCGTCAAAGATCTCAAAGAACGAGAAAAGATGGGATCGATTCACATGCAGTCGGAGAAATTTGTTATGTTTCATGCTAAAACAGGGGGTGTAGAATCACCTGTATTCATGATATTCAGATCAGAGCTCGATGAATTCAACTCAACTCACTTAAAAGGCATTCGCAGTATCGTCGTACTACTTGTCCCGCTGAGTCAGCCACGAGGTCTGAACCAGGTCATGAGTCGATTGAGTGCAGCGTTAGTAGAAGATGAAGCTTATTTGAATGCAGTTCATCATGAAGACAAGAGTCATCTTAGAAATCATGTCGAAAGAGTTATCCATCCGGTACTATCCGAATGGATCGAAAAGTTGGCCGGCTGATGGGAAAACACCTGAAGTTAATCTTCGTTTGTGATGCCGGAATGGGCTCAAGCGCTTTAGGAGCCAGTTTACTCAAGAGAAAACTAAAAGAAACAAGCTTAAACGTTGAAGTAATCAATGCTTCAATGGATATGGACCTTCCCAAGTGTGAATTGATCGTTGCTCATGAAAGTTTTGCGGAACAATTACGTAAGCGATATTCGACGACACATGTTTTGGGAATCAACGATTTTTTAAACAAAGAAAGTTTTCAAAAGGTGATGCAAATTATGGAAAAAATGAACCAATCTAAGACCAACGAAGTACTTCTCAAAAAAAATATCCTTGTTAATTGTCCGAGTGTCAGCAGTGATCAAGCAATTCAGGAGGTTGGCGACATGTTGGTGGCTGACGGTTACGTAATGCCTGAATATATTGAAGGTATGTTTGCACGCGATCGTGAGTTGTCTGTATATCTGGGCAACATGTTGGCAATACCTCATGGTGAGTTTGAATATAAACAATATATCAAAAACAGTGGAATCGTTCTCAAAATCTACCCGCAAGGAATTGATTGGCACGGAGAAACGGTAAAGATCGTTCTCGGTCTCGCCGGAATTGGTGAAGATCACATCAATATTCTAGCTAACTGTGCAAATTGTTTCGGTGAAATTAAAGATGTCGAAAAAATAGTTGCCAGACAGAATATCGATGAAATATATGCGATGCTAACCGCGGAGGAATGGGAATGAAGATAATCACAGTTACATGCAATCCGGCCATTGATAAGACAGCTTACGTGGATGTTGTTGAATTCGGCGGACTCAACCGACTAAAAAATGTTAGGACCGATGCCGGTGGTAAAGGAATTAATGTTTCAAAGACACTTCAGGTATTCGGTGTCGATTCACTGATCGTCGGATTTAAGGGTGGCCAAAGTGGTGAACAGATCAGTGAGATGTTAAAACCGACTCATCTGGAACAACAATGGGTCAATGTGAGTTCACCCAACAGAACGAATCTAAAGGTCATCAATTCAAAAGGAGTTTGTACTGAATTGAATGAACCCGGACCAATCGTATCTCCGCAAGAGACCGAAGAACTGATCAGTTTGATTCTAAATCAAACGGACAGTCATACAATCGTTATTCTCTCCGGCAGCGGAGCCGGTGCCATGGCATCCGATACCTATCAAAGATTAGTTCGCTTGTGCAAAGAAAAAGGTGCCTGGGTCATGTTGGATGCCGATGGTGAACTATTCAGTAAAGCGGTAATCGAAGGACCTGACTTTATTAAACCGAATCGCATTGAATGCGAGAGATATTTTGGTCTTACATCTCCTGCCAGTGAGAAAGATCTGATTGAATGTGCGCATAAATGGATCAAACTGGGAGTCGGAAATATTGTTCTTTCGCTGGGTAAGGAAGGTGCTTATTTCTTCAA
Source organism: Erysipelotrichales bacterium (assembly GCA_038204785.1). GTDB lineage: Bacteria > Bacillota_I > Bacilli_A > Erysipelotrichales > Erysipelotrichaceae > GWE2-51-13. The sequence goes on along the minus strand of JBBRCP010000005.1, from coordinate 27,040 downwards.
TCAGAATGAGACGTTATATGCAGCAGGGATGAAAGTAGATGTTAAGAGCACAGTTGGAGCCGGTGATTCCATGGTTGCTTCATTTGCTTATAGTAAGGTAATGAATGAAGATTTCCTGGCCAGTTCACGTCGAGCTTTGGCAACCAGTGCGGCTACTGTGACAACACCGTCAACGCAACCTGCATCGCTTGAGATTATTGAATCAATGATGAAATTGGTTGTTATAAAACCGAAAAAGGAGATTTAATGAAAACAAAGGCATTACGGTTATATGGCGTCGATGACGTTCGTTTAGAAGAATTCGAACTTCCTGAACTTCAAGAAGATGAAATACTCGTCAAAGTGATAACCGACAGCGTATGCATGTCGACCTACAAGACAGTCAAACAAGGCAAAAAGCACAAACGTGTTCCGCAAGATATCGATATCAATCCGATCATATTAGGTCATGAAATGGCAGGTGAAATCGTTCAAGTGGGCGCTAAATGGGCACACGAATTTAAAGCCGGTGAAAAGTTCGCTTTACAACCAGCCCTTAACTATAAAGGTAGTTTGGCCTCTCCAGGTTATTCATATCGTTATTTTGGGGGCGATTGTACGTACTGTATTTTACCGCATGAAGTTATGGAACTCGGATGTTTGCTTCACTATCACGGAGAAAGCTATTTCGAAGCCTCACTCGGTGAACCGGTTTCCTGTATTATCGGTGGATATCATGCCAATTACCATACCTCAAAAACTTCCTATACACATTTGATGGGAGTCAAACCAAATGGATATCTATTGATCATGGGCGGATGCGGACCCATGGGACTCGGTGCAGTCGATTATGCACTTCAGCTTGAAACCCCACCCAAGAAGATCATTGTGACAGATGTCAGTGATGAACGATTAGCTCGTGCTAAATCAGTTCTCCCACCGCGTATTGCGGCAGAAAAAGGGATCGAATTGTGTTATATCGATCCGCGAACGATGAGTGATCAGATCAATGGATTATTGGTACTTTCAGATGGACATGGCTATGATGATGTATTTGTGTATGTTCCTATCAAACCCCTTGTTGAGCAAGCTGATCGACTGTTAGCGTTTGACGGTTGTCTGAATTTCTTTGCTGGTCCTACCGACAAGGATTTCAGTGCCTTGATCAACATGTATAATATTCACTATATAAATACTCATGTAATGGGTTCAACCGGAGGTAACACCGATGATCTTCTCGAAGCACTTGATTTGAGTGCCAAGAAGAGAATCAATCCATCCTTGATGGTAACACACATTGGTGGGTTGGATAGTGCGGGTGAGACAACATTGAATCTACCGACAATCCCCGGTGGAAAAAAACTAATCTATACTCATATTTCATTACCTTTGACCGCAATCGATGATTTTGGGAAACTCGCTATTCAAAATCCTTTGTTTGAAAAGTTGAATAATGCCTGCCAAAAAGTAGGTGGTCTTTGGAATAAAGAAGCCGAAGACATCTTATTATCACATTTTAATATCACTTGATATAAATTAACACTTACACAAGAAGAAGACCAAGAGTTTGCGCTCTTGGTCTTTTTACTTTTTAGTTAACTAGCTTTCAACATGCTTTTCATTTTGATGCATCAATTTTTGTTTTAAGATTAGTAAGAGTATAGATAGAATCAACCAGCCGATTCCCAACCAGATAAAGACCCACAGTCCTCGGTGTAGTAGCGAAGAAATCAACTGACTTACATAGTTGGGTGTAATTTGAACGCGCTCATAAAACTTTGTCCATACTAGATATACCGGCAGAATGATACAAATAAGTCCGGTACTTATCGTACCATAGATGATGTAGCGTAGTGCTTTGAGTTTTCTTTTATACATCCCAAAGATCAGTGAAATTAGAAATCCTGAGATGAGTGTTAAAATAAGTACAGCAGCCAAAATGAGACCGTCTGCTTTGTTTTTCACTTTTACATAATAAGAGAAATAGGGGATATTGACACTTTTAGCATAGTTATCTAAGGTCATTTTCGTGAATTCATCAATACCTGTTTGAACTTCTGTCGTAAGGGTGATGTCTTCAGCGACCATAAAAGCAGTCATATTGGCAGTAATCTTACTCTGCATGTTTTCGGTATCGATCGAACAGACTTTTCCATAGAATGAGGTGTGAATGCAGTTATCAACATCGATCCTAAATTTAACTGAGTTGACGGTATCTTTTAATACAGTGTCATCAACTCCATACAATACAGTGAGTGTCTTGGTTGAGTTTGAGTAGTAATTGAGAGCCGTCGTATAATAATCAGAAGAATCCAGTGAGTTGTAGATAACTGATTCATTGAAGAAACCGAAATAGGCAGCTACCAAGTAAGTAGATAAAGAAAGAAACAGTGCAATAAAGAAACTCAACAGTAAACTTATAATAAGGCGACTTTGTATATTTTGTGTTTTCATAACGCCTCCTATTTCACATCAGGTCCGGAAATTCGTTTGGCATAAACAAACCATCGATCATATTTACGACTGGAAAGCCGTTGAAATGGATAGCAAGTATAGAGTATCAACTCTTCTTCTTGTTTTCCTAAGTCAATCGCAGTAGGATCGGTAGCGCTATGGATCGCAATAGCAGTCACCTCATAAATATAAAGGCCGTAATTTGTTTTTAATGAGATTTTATCGCCGACAGTCAAGTACTGAAGATAATTGAATACAGACATATTATGTCCTGACAGTAAAATAGGACGTTTAAACCCAGGTAAGAAACTACCACTGTACTGTCCGGCACCAGCCAGAAGGATTCGATCTGAATCTCCAAAATAAACGGGTGTCGTTACGCCGAGACGTTCGATACTCAAATTCGCATAGTGAGTTCCGATATAGGGGATAACAACTTCACTCAAAGGGATCGAACTGCGTTCTATTAGATTCTTATCTTGATAGATCGTGCTTAGATCTTCTAAAAAGTTAGGAGTTTCACGAGCGATGACCATCGATGCGACAGCTACACCAGCGTTGACAACAGGTTCAACTGCCAAATAGACAAGTGTATAGATAAGTAACGAAAAAAATAGCGGTATAGTTAAATACACCGCCATTTTAGATAATCTTGTTGTCTTCGATTTCGAAGGATTATGCTTGTGAGACAGCAAGTTTTTTCTTCTTGGCAAGGATCACTCCACCAGCCAAAACAACTCCTAATAAAGCAAGAATAGATAAGGTCGTTGTGAAATCAAATCCTGTGTATTTAATGACGGTTGATGCTGGATTTACATCCGATTGGGCCAACACTGCATTATTCACACCAAGAATTGAAGCCATTTTTGTGACTGAGTTGTATTCAAATGTCAATTCGACTGAAGTAACACCATCAACTGCTGCCTTAGCAAGTGCTAGAATATTCGCCTTACCTGATGCTGACATCGCAGGAATCGTTGATACTCCTTCATTTTTGAATATAACGCCTATCTGATCAATCGCCGTTAAGATACCGGCAACATCAGCTGTCGTCAGATTGATTTCGTCACGCATGAAGAAATTTCTAGCCAAATTCAATTCTGCAGGTGATACAGCGATGGTTTTTGTACCAACGGTGACACCAGCGGCTAGTTTGTCCAAAACACTCTGCTCGGCCGCATTAATGTCTGATGCTGCGAATACCGGCAATGCGAAGGACGCAATCAATAACATAGAAATAAACAGTGTAACTAATTTTTTCATATTTCTCCCCCAATGTAATGAACTATGAATACCATAGTCAAAACATTTCCTTGGATAACTTAATAGTAGGTAGTTTAGGCATTAAAGTCAAGTCCACAAAGTGTGCAAATACACAAAATATAAGTAAAATCAATATATTAATGTGAAAATTTACATATATTCACTCAATGAGTGTTATATGAAAAACAGGGTGGAATTAATTTTATAACAAGTATACGGGTATAGAGAAGGTTAAATTCATAATTTGAATAACGATTGTAGGGTGATGTCAAAAGATGGTTCTTCCATCTAGTTTATTTATCTTATATCGTGATATGATTATATTAATTAATGAGTCATTATCAAGAATATACCGATCATTTTATTTGGCGTGATCTGATTATATACAGTAAACTGTCATAAATCAATGACGTAAGGAACTTCAACCATGAAAAAACGTATTTTGATCGTATCCTTATTGCTGATAATTGGGTTGATCGGAGGATGCAAACAATCTTCAGATAGTTTACGTGTGTCGATTGCAGTTGATCGAGAAACGTACACAACATTGTTAAGTTCAGTACAAGGGATCACGTTGAGCCCTGAACTTTCGACAGAATTAATTGATAAAGAAGTCGTCTATGAATGGATCGCAAGTGATGGAAATTTTATCAAGACGATGTCCCGACAAATCACAAACAACGGAGATCCATTATTGTGGAATCCAATCAATTCAGATTCGACGTCAGCAGTGGGAACAACGACAATTAAACTGAATGTGAGAGATAAGAAAACAAACGATATTTTAGCAAGAGCCACCTTAAGAATTGAGTTTGATTACCATATGTACAGAGTTAAAAAATAAAAAGCAGAAATCTTGTTACAGTAACAGATTCCTGCTTTTTTTCTAATCGAGAGTGAGCTATGAACGAACAGAGAAATCAATCTGAGAGTTAACGATAATCAGGAGTGACTATTTCTTTGGCAAAGGAGGTCTCAGATTGGTTTCTCTTTTTCAACCTGTTACTAGGTTGAATTCTGGTCATAAGTAATGTTCGGCTTTAATCAGTTTGATCTCTTCAATCAGATGAGGAAGGATTTCCACCGCATCTCCGACGATTCCAACATTTGCAACTGAGAAGATCGGAGCTTGTGGGTCGGTATTGATCGCAATAATAAATTCAGACTTATCCATCCCGGCTGTATGTTGAACAGCACCGGAGATTCCACAGGCGATATACAAGGTAGGACGAACGGTTTTTCCTGTTTGGCCAACCTGTATCTCTTTAGAAGCACCACCTTTATCAACAACTCCCCGTGAGGCAGCGACGACGCCACCCACTTCATCGGCACATTTCTGAAGAAGATCAAAATGATTGAGAACACCGCGTCCGCCGGAAACAATAATACGGGCTTTAGCGATATTAACGCCATGAAGTTCTTTTTTAATTTGTTTAATGAAGGTAACTTTATCTTCACAGGTTGGATTAAGTTGAATTTCAATCACATTTCCCGTTCTACCTGCTTCATAGAAATCAGCATCCAATACTTTAGGTCGAATGGTTGCCATTTGCGGGCGATGATTCGGACATACGATTGTTCCAAACAAATTCCCTCCGAAAGCAGGTCGAGTGATCCATAATTGAGTAGAATTCTCATCAGTTGGGTCGATCTCGATTTTTGTGGCATCAGCGGTAAGTCCGGTGTCGACACGAGCGGCAATACGCGGAGCGAGATCTCTTCCGAGAACACTAGCACCGATCAAGAGTGAATCCGGATGATAGTGTTTGATCACATCAGCGATGACATCCGTATAATATTGAGTCGAATAGTGACCTAATCGTGTATCATCAGCAACAATAACTGTATCGGCACCACGTGCGAATACCTCAGGGATCAATCCTTTGAGATCGTGACCAATCAAGATTCCCACAACGCTGAAATCAACTGATTTGATGGCTCCAACAAGTTTACGAGCTTCACTTAATAGCTCAAAACTTACCTCTTGCAGGACATTATCACGTTGTTCGATAAAAACATAAATATCTTTTGTTTGCATTGGTTGTACCTCTTATTCCATATAGGGCTTCAGATAACTCGCAATAAGTTTTGCGGCATCTTCGGCACTTAAATCAGTCTTCAATGCATTAGCCTGCAATGTTCTGGTGAACGTTTTTTTGACTTGCGTCGGAGAACCTTTTAGACCAACAACTTCAGGTTTTAAATCCAGATCAGCAAACGTCACTTTACGAACTACTTTATCATAGGATTTCCATGCATCAACCACATTCATCGATCGCGGTGCATTCATAGAACTGAGGGTCGAGAGTAAAGACGGTAATTCAACTTTAAGAATCTCACTGTACTCTTCGTAGGCTTTTTTAACAGTGATAAAGTTTTCGTCGGTATCTAGGACTTCTTCTACATAGGTTACTTGCGGAATATGGAGCTTTTCAGCAACTTGCGGTCCTACTTGAGCGGTATCCCCATCGATCGCTTGACGGCCGGCAATGATTAAATCATAAGGAAGTGTCTTAATAAAGGCAGCTAATGTATTCGAGGTTGCCCATGTATCGGCTCCGGCGAATTTTGCATCACTGATCAAAACAACCTCATCCACTCCGCGGGCCAACAATTCACGAAGCATTTCTTCTGCTTGCGGAGGTCCCATCGTAATAACGGTCACATGGGCATTAAATCGATCTTTCAATTTAAGCGCTTCTTCAACTCCGGCTAAATCATCAGGATTGATGATACTGGGAACACCGGTCCGAATGAGCGTACCTGTTATTTTATCGATTTTCATCTCCGTTGTATCCGGTACTTGTTTAACAAGTAAAAGTATTTTCATGTTTATCTCCTACCTCAGCATGCTTCCGCTGATAACCATACGTTGGACTTCTGATGTTCCTTCATAAATTTCGGTGATCTTGGCATCACGCATCATCCGTTCAACCGGATATTCACGTGTATAACCATATCCGCCATATAACTGAACAGCTTTCGTTGTAACTTCCATCGCTGTTTCACTCGCATATAGTTTCGCCATTGCAGCTTCCAAACTATAGGGTTTACCACTGTCTTTCGCACATGCGGCACGATAAACAAGCAGTCTTGCTGCATCTGTTTTCATCTGCATATCCGCTAGTTGAAACTGAGTGTTTTGAAAAGCAGAGATTGATTTACCGAATTGTTTGCGTTGTTTAACATATTTAACGGTCTCATTAATCGCACCTTGGGCGATTCCGAGGGCTTGAGCCGCAATGCCGATACGTCCGCCATCGAGTGTCCCCATCGCGATCTTGAATCCCATTCCTTCACTGCCAAGTAGATTTTCTGCCGGTACGATGACATGATCGAATACTAGTTCACAAGTGGAAGATCCACGAATTCCCAACTTCAATTCTTTTTTACTAACAGTAAAACCAGGCATCTTCTTATCAACGATGAAAGCAGAGATTCCACGTGTTCCAACAGACTTGTCGGTCATTGCGAAGATGATGTAAATATCAGCATACCCCGCATTGGTAATAAAGATCTTCGTTCCGGTCAATACATAATGATCACCTTGTTTGATGGCAACGGTTTGTTGGCCGGCGGCATCGGTACCTGCATTAGGTTCGGTCAATCCAAAAGCTCCCAATAATAAGCCAGTATTTAATCCGATGAGGTATTTCTGCTTTTGCGCTTCTGTTCCATAATGAAAGATTGGATAAGCGCAAAGTGAGGTATGAGCGGATAGAATGACACCGGTCGTTCCGCAAACCTTACTCAACTCTTCGATCGCTAAAATATACGCCAATGTATCAGCGTCGGCTCCTCCATAAATGGAGGGATAACAGATTCCCATCATTTTTAACTGAACCATCTTAGCGAGTGTTTCAGTTGGGAAGCGTTCTTCTTCATCGACTTCTTTAGCGAGCGGTTTTACTTCTTTTTCTGCGAAATCGCGGAAAAGTTTCTGTAATAATAAATGTTTTTTTGATAGTGTAAAGTCCATGGTTGACCTCTCTATGCCTTTGGCGGCATGATCGTAGCGAAACCGGTAACGACAAGCTCACTATTTTGATTGTGTGCAGTAGTCTCCAGCTTGCATCGGTTACGCTCAACATTCATTTCAACGACAGTTACGGTTGCGGTGATCGTATCATTGATACGGACTGGCTTTAAAAATTTTGATTCCTGCCCCAGATAAATAGATCCATAGCCAGGTAGTTTTGTACCTAAGATCGTAGAAAAAAGGGAAGAAATCAAACAACCGTGAACAATTCGTCCTTGAAACATGGTGGTCTTAGCATATACATCGTCGATATGGACAGGATTAAAATCGCCCGTGATACCGGCAAACAGAATCACATCCGCTTCCGTAATTGTTTTTGTGAAGGTAGCGCTTTCACCTAATGTCAAATCACTCATTGCTTTTCCTTTATACATAGATGTTTCCTTTCAACATGATACATGAATCAGTCTTCATGTTTAGAATAATCTTCTGTGAAATGTTTGTCAAGTAATTGTTAAAAAATTAACGAATATTCATTAAGCGATAAGTATCTTGAGCAATTACCAATTCTTCATTCGTGGGGATGACCCAAACTTGGATCTTAGATGCATCTGTCGATATCCGAGCTTCAACACGGCGAATCTGATTCGCTTCATTATCTAACTCAACTGGAAGCGCATCTTCAAGTGAACGTACGATCAAATTTCTTATATAGATGGAGTTCTCGCCAACGCCGGCAGTAAAAATAATTGCATCACATCCACCCATTTGAACAAGATAAGCAGCAATTGTTGCGGAAATACGTTGAACATACATATCACAAGCCAGTTTTGCCTGCATATTACCTTGGTGAATTGCTTTTTCGATATCTCGCATATCAGACGAAACTTCCGATACGCCAAGGACACCGGACTTCTTATTACAGATGTCGGTGATCTGTTGTAAACTCAAATGTTCTTTCTCAGCCAGATAGGCCAAAATTGAAGGATCAATATCACCACAGCGGGTTCCCATCATGATTCCGGCTAATGGCGTGAATCCCATTGTGGTGTTGATGCACTTACCATCTTTAACGGCAGCTAAAGATCCACCGTTACCTAAATGACAACTGATGATCCTTGTTGCGATATCATTGCCTAGTAAAGATCGTAAGCGTCGTGTAACATAACCATGTGAGGTTCCGTGAAAACCATATTTCCGAATCTTGTATTTTGTGTAATAACTATAAGGTAAGGGATACATATAACTAACAGGATCCATTGTTTGATGGAAGGCTGTATCAAATACAGCTGTTTGCAGTGCTTCCGGAAGGATCTCTTTAATAACGCGTATTCCCAATAGATTGCTTGGATTATGCAAAGGTGCTAAATCTGCTAAATTCTCGATATCATTTTCTACTTCTTCATCTACGATCACCGAGGCTGAATATTTCTCTCCACCGTGAACTATACGATGACCGATTCCTTCAATCTCTTCCAACGTCGTAACGACCTTGAAATCGATCAGCGCTTTCAATACTAATTGGATGGCTTCTTTGTGATCTGCGATCGTAAGTGTTTCGGCTTGTTCGTGTGACTGAGTCTTAACCGAGAAAATCGATTTAGGTAAACCGATTCTTTCTACCATACCCGAGGCGATCATTACTTCTTCCGGCATTTTGAATAGTTGAAACTTTAACGAAGAACTTCCTGAGTTGATTGACATAACAATAGACATAATGATGTTTTCCTCTCTTTCGTAAACAAGCAAAATTTGTGCTTGTTTTTTATAAAAATACAGTTTAATATAGTAGCAGATGAAACATGAACCAGTCTTCATGTAATAGTGTAAATCGAAATGCTGATTAAGTCAATAATCGTTCAAATAAAAACAAGTAAACGCTTACACAATCTTATTGACAAATGAAAGCGCTTCGTTTAATCTGTAAGTAACAGATGAATCATGTTTCATGTTAGGCAATTGAACTTGTAAGCCAAGCGCAATATCCAAACAGAAAATAGGGAGGAATTTCCAATGAATAAAGTATTTATCGTCAGTGCCAAACGTACCGCGTTAGGTTCCTATCTGGGATCGCTAAAAGGATTAACAGCCGGTGAAATGGGTTCGAAAGTGATTCGTGCTGTCTTGGACGAAACACAAATCGATCCTTCAAAATTAGATGAAGTGATCTTGGGAAATATTCTTCCGGCCGGTCAAGGTCAAGGAATCGCTCGTCAAGCAGCAATCAAAGCCGGAATACCTGTCACTGTACCCGCTTATGGTGTCAATATGGTGTGTGGAAGCGGCATGAAGACGGTCATGAATGCGTTTACGAGTATTAAAGCGGGGATGGCTAATCTGATTATCGCCGGTGGATCCGAAAATATGAGCACGGCTCCACATCTACTACCCAAAGAAGTAAAGACAGGAATCAAGATGGGTGAATTCAAAGTGGTCGATCATATGTTGAATGATGCATTATTTGATGCGTTTGATGGAAATCACATGGGAATTACAGCAGAAAATATCGCTACTAAATATGGAATCACGCGTGAACAACAAGATGAATTTTCTATCAACTCACAGATCAAGGCAATTAAAGCAGTCGATTCAGGTGCCTTTAAAGACGAAATCGTACCGATTGAAGTAACGATCGGAAGAGACAAAGTAATATTCGATACAGATGAATTTCCAAATCGGAAAACCGACTTAAGCAAACTGGCAACGCTTCGTCCGGCTTTTAAAAAAGAGGGTAGCGTCACTGCCGGAAGTTCGTCGGGAATCAATGATGGAGCCAGTGTTGTCATGTTGGCGAGTGAAGAAGCAATCGTAAAATACAACTTGAAACCAATGGCCGAAATTGTCGGTATCGGACAAGGGGGTGTTGAACCGAGCTTAATGGGCTTGGGACCGACTCCCGCAATCCGAAACGCTCTCAAGTTTGCCGGGTTAAAATTACAAGAAATGGATGTTATGGAACTGAATGAAGCATTTGCGGCTCAGAGTCTTGGTGTATTACGAGAATTATCGATGGAGCACGGAATGAGCGAAGATGAGATCTTAGCGAAAACCAATCCAAATGGCGGTGCGATCGCACTTGGTCATCCAGTCGGCGCCAGCGGTAACAGAATCATTGTAACGTTAGTCAATGAAATGAATAAGATGGATGTAACGTATGGATTGGCTTCGCTGTGCATCGGAGGCGGAATGGGAACCGCAATCATTTTAAAGAAAGTTAAATAAACGGAGGAAAAAAAATGAGACTTCAAGGTAAAGTAGCTATCGTTACAGGTGGCGCACGCGGATTAGGACAATCGATGGCGGAATTATTCGCGAATGAAGGTGCAAGAGTCATTGCTGCCGACATGGGTGAATTAGCATACAGCCACGATAACGTAGAAGCTTATCATCTAAATGTTACAGATTCTGAAGGTTGTCACAAATTCTTCGACTATGTAATCGCTAAATATGGAAAAATCGATATTCTCGTCAATAATGCCGGCATCACTCGTGATGCGATGACACGTAAAATGACAGATGATATGTGGAATTTAGTTCTGGACGTAAATTTAAAAGGTGTCTTCAATCTGACTCGTCACGTTGGTCCTCATATGCAAGCCAATGGTAATGGTTCAATCATCAATATCTCTTCGATCGTCGGTGTTTTCGGGAATATCGGCCAAGCTAATTACGCTGCGTCGAAAGCCGGAGTTATCGGTTTAACGAAGACATGGGCAAAAGAATTCGGAATGAAAAATGGAAACGTGCGTGTCAATGCGATCGCACCGGGCTATGTTATGACGGATATCCTTAAAACTGTTCCACAGGAACTCTTAGATGGTTTCGCTAAACTTACCATGTTGGGACGTTTGGGACAACCGGAAGAAATCGCTAAAGCAGCGTTATTCCTGGCAAGTGATGATGCTTCGTATGTGACAGGGCAAGTCGTTGAAGTCAACGGCGGAATGAGACTTTAACATGAAAAACTATCCGGTCCATACATTACAATTATCGAACGGTGAGACACTTGCTTACCGTACAGCGGGAAGTAAAGGGGAAGTCATTCTATTGGTGCACGGGAACATGAGTTCATCCGTTCATTTTCAGACAACGATGGAGCAACTCGAAGAAGAGTACCAAGTCTATGCGGTCGATCTGCGTGGCTTCGGCGACAGCTCCTATCTACGTGAATTGAATTGTCTTCGCGATTTTGCGGAAGATGTTGAAGAGTTTGTTAAAATCTTAGATCTACAGAATTTCACGATTCTCGGTTGGTCGACTGGCGGCGGTGTCGTTCTTGAATTAGCTGCTGACATGCCGGAGAGAGTAAAAAAGATCATCTTACTTGATTCAGTCGGAGTCAAAGGGTTCCCATTATTTAAAAAAGGACCGGACTATCAACCGATACTGTCTCAATTACATGATTCCAAAGCAAGTATCGCTTTGGATCCGGTACAAGTTCTTCCGATTCTGAATGCCTACGCCAACAAAGATAAAGCCTTGTTAAAAGCAATTTGGAATGCGGTTATCTACAACCTTCGTCAACCGAGTGAAGAGGATTATGAACTCTATCTCGAAGCGATGTTAAAACAACGCAATTTGGTAGATGTTGATTACAGTTTACTTAAATTCAACATTACACATGAGGCTAGTTTGGCATCACCCGGTAGCGGAAGAATCGACTTGATCACAGCGCCGATCGTGATTCTACATGGTTTAAAAGACTATGTTGTACCTTATGATCAAGCTGTTGAAATGAAAAAATATTTCGGTGATCAAGCTAAATTGATTACCTTCGAAGAAGCCGGACATTCGGTCATTACCGATAATTTGGATCTATTTATCAAAACACTTAAAGAAAATCTATAAACTTTACGTAGAATAAGGAGGACATTGTTATGGGTAAAGACATAAATGTAGGCGTCGTCGGAGTCGGAATCTATTTACCGAGTTCCTTCATGACAGCAGCCGAAATTTCAACCGCAACCGGAGGTATCTGGTCCGAACAAGCCGTTAGTGAGAAACTAGGGATTGTGAAGAAGACAATTCCGGGCAAAAATGACGGAACCCAGGAAATGGGAGCGTTGGCTGCATTGGATTGTTTAAAGAATACCGGTGTCGATCCATTAGAAATCGACTGCATCATCTGTTTCGGAGAAGAATGGAAAGAATATCCTCTGACAACATCAGCTCTCTACATTCAAGACAGAATCGGAGCGTGGAATGCGTGGGGCATCGATGTTCAAAATCGTTGCTGTACCTCTGTGGCTGCAATGAAAATGGCAAAAGATATGTTGATTGCCGATGATGACGTCCATACTGTACTTGTATGCGGTGGTTATCGTAACGGAGATTTCGTAGACTACACCGACAAAAACATGTCAATGATGTACAATCTGTCAGCTGGCGGTGGAGCGATAATCTTAAAGAAAAACTACAATAAAAATCTTCTTTTGGGGACTCATCTGATTGCGGATGGCTCGATTTCACGTACAGCAGGTGTTGAAATCGGCGGAACAGTGAACCCAATCACAGCAGAAAACTTCAAAGAAGCAGCTAAATCGCTTCGCTTGTTGGACCCAGAAAAGATGAAAACCCGTTTAAATGAAGTATCACAAAAAAATTGGCTTACTTGCATTGACCGTGCGCTTGAAAAATCAGGCATGGGTCGAAGTGATATTGGCTATCTCGATATTCTGCACATCAAACGTTCAGGTCATTTAGGTATGTTGAAAGACCTTGGCTTGAATGAAAACCAATCTATTTATTTGGAAAATTATGGTCATGTCGGTCAAGTTGATCAGATTCTATCTTTGTATCTTGCTTTACAGGAAGGCAAAGTCAAAGACGGAACCGTTATTTGTATGATAGCAGCCGGTATCGGATATGTCTGGGCGGCGAATATCATCCGTTGGGGTGAGCCTGCGTGAGCACGTTACTTCAATTAGTTTTGAGAAGTCTTGAAACAGGTGGAATTTATTCCTTAGCTGCGCTGGGAATCATTATCATTTACCGCACTTCGAATATGACCAACTTCGCTCAAGGAACGATGGGTATGTTTAACGCTTTCGTTGTAACATTTCTATTCACAGTATCCGGTTTACCGTTTTGGTTATCTGTGATCGGTGGTATGATTAGTGCAGTGTGTACAGGCTTCCTCGTTGATTTCGTAATCATACGTCACACGAAAAAAGTGACCCCGGTTGCTAAACAAATCATCACATTAGGACTGATCATGATCTTTCTTGGTATCACGCCATTCTTCTTCGGTGTCGAACCTCTAAATCTGCCGCAGTTCATCAAAACCGGCAGTTACAATTTGGGAGGAGCTTCTATCTCCTATAATGGTATCTTCAATATCTTGTTTGGTCTGGGTGTTATGTTGTCACTATTTTATGTCTTGCAAAGAACTAAATGGGGTTTGGCTGTCAGAACAACCGCTTCCAATGAGTTTACGGCTCGCTTGATGGGAGTTCCTACGAAGACGGTTACAATGGGTGCCTGGGCAATTGCTGCAGTACTGGGTGTATTATCCGGTGTTATGGTAGCTCCATTCACGTCAGTAACCTTGAATTTGATGGACGGTGTTCAGATCAATGCGTTGATTGCCTGTGTTCTTGGTGGTTTCCAAACTTTCTATGGACCGGTCATCGGAGCCTACATTATCGGCATTGCAAAAAATCTATTAGTCTATTATGTATCATCCGTTTGGGGTGAACAACTTCTGTATGTAGGAATCCTGATCTTTATTGTATTCAGACCTCACGGCCTGATCGGCAAGAAAGTAATCAAGAAGGTGTAGGGGAAGCAATGAACAAGAAATTACTGAAAAACCCTTACACACAATTTGTATTGTTTGGTGTCGTGCTGAGTTTACTTCCATTACTCGTTATTTTCGGAGTATTGCCGAGTTCATATATCACGCTTATCGGTGGGGTCGTCATTTATTCGATCTCTGCCCTTGGATTGAATCTATTACTTGGATATTCAGGACTAATTTCACTGGGAACTGCCGGTTTCATGGGAACAGCTGCTTATATTTCAGCTTACTTTACCGTCAATCTGCATATGCCGTTTGAAATTGCATTGCTTGCCGGAGTGTTTGTTCCATTAATCATTGGGGTTTTGGTTGGTTTGGTATCTCTTCGAATCGAAGGCTTATATCTGGCAATCGCAACCCTGTGCGTTTCTGAGATTTTACGGAAAACATTTGAAGAATTGAGTGTTGTGACCAACGGTTTCAGTGGTAAAACGGCGAGTTATCCTAAATTATTAGGATTTATTAACTTAACGCGAGATACCAGTTACTTACTATTAGTTGTGTTTCTCGTATTGGTCATGATCCTCATCCACAATCTTGTGAATGGTCAATTGGGACGTGCTTTAAACGCTATGCGTGGCAGTGAAGCAGCTGCTCAAGCGATGGGCGTCTTCCTTCTGAAATATCGTTTGATCGCCTTTGCTTTGGCTACCGGCTTAGCTAGTCTATCAGGCGTGCTGTATGTCCACTTCATCCGCTTTACCTATCCAACGACATGGACAATGGGAATGTCATTGAATATCCTGGCTGCCATCATTATTGGCGGAGTTCGTAATATCTATGGAACTATTCTTGGATGTTTCATCGTCTTCGCCGTACCGGACTTGTTTCTGAAACAGATTCCGTACTTTGGTACGATGAATGGATTTGCCTACATCTTCAATGGTGTATTGATCATTGTGGTGATCATGTTCTACCCACACGGATTGATCTATATCGGCAACGATATAAAACGTCTGTTAAATAAGAAGAAAGGTAAGGTGTAAGTATGAGTCATCAAGCAATCATAGCCGATGATATCGTGCTGAAGATCGAAGAATTATCCATTTCTTTCGGGGGACTAAAAGCAGTTGATAATCTTAGTTTCCAAATCAGAGAAAAAGAAGTCTTTGGTTTGATCGGTCCAAACGGTGCCGGAAAAACAACCGCATTCAATTGTATTACGCAGTTCTATAAACCCAATCATGGTAAGATCTATTTCCGTGATAAAAATAATAATGTTACAAATCTGATCGATCATCCGGTCCATGAAATAATCAAATTAGGTTTGGTTCGGACATTCCAAAATGTTGAACTGATTCGTGAATTAAGTATCTTGGATAATGTCTTGATCGGAGCGCATATCGATTTCAAGAGTAATTTGTGGGCACAGGCACTCAAATTGCCCAAAGCCGTTAAAGAAGAAAAAGATCTTCGTAACGAAGCCATCGAAGTTCTTCGTTTCCTGGGAATTGAAAATCGCAAAGATCTTCCTGCCGGCGGACAGCCGTATGGAATTCTTAAAAAAGTAGAATTGGCACGAACACTGATGTGTCGACCAAAACTGATCATTCTTGATGAACCTGCCGCTGGACTCAATGATGTTGAAACCGTCCAGTTGGCACAAACGATACGTACGATTCGTGATCGTTATAACTGTTCAGTGTTACTTGTTGAACATGATATGCGATTAGTTATGGATGTGTGCGACCAGATCTGTGCAATCTCTTTCGGAAAATTTCTAGCCGTCGGTACACCGAAAGAAATCCGTCAAAACAAAGATGTTCAGACCGCTTACTTAGGGACGGAGGATGATGAAGAATGAGCCAAACAGTCCTATTGATTCATAACCTTAAAGTCCGTTACGGTGCTATTGAAGCATTGAAGGGTATCGATATCGAAGTCAAAGAAGGAAGTGTAGTGGCGTTGCTTGGAGCCAATGGGGCAGGGAAAACAACTACCTTGCGTACGATCTCAGGTCTGATCACTCCGGCTGGCGGAACAATTGAATTCTTCGGCAAAGATATCACGGGTATGGAAGCAGAGAAAATCGCTAAAATTGGAATTGCTCAAAGTCCGGAAGGACGTCAGGTATTTCGTGATTTAACAGTCGAAGAGAATCTTAAAATCGGAGCATTTACCGTTAAGAGTCACAAAGAAGTACATCAGAATTTTCAACAAGTCTATGATTATTTTCCGGTACTAAAGCAACGTAAAAACCAGTTAGCTTCAACACTCTCGGGTGGTGAACAACAAATGTTGGCGATCGGTCGAGCGTTGATGAGTAGCCCTAGAATTCTTCTTCTTGATGAACCCTCATTAGGATTGGCACCGCTGATCGTTAGAGACATCATGAAAATCATCGTCGAAATAAGGAACACCGGAAAAACGGTCATCATCGTTGAACAAAACGCAGCGCAGACCCTGAAAATCGCCGATTATGCTTACGTGCTTGAACTTGGTACGATCAGTACTCATGGACCGGCACAAGAATTGCTGAATGATCCTAAGCTCGTCGAAGCGTATCTGGGGTCACATTAAATTGAAATAATGCTCTGCATTATTATAAATGAAGGAGGAAACTTTATATGAAGAAATTATTGGTTCTAGCTCTTAGTGCCTTGATGCTGTCCAGCCTAGTCGGCTGTACTAGCAAAGTGGTCGCTGCCCAAGGTGTCACAGACACTGAAGTCGTAATCGCAAACTGCGCCGCGACATCAGGTGCGTACGCCCCCGTAGGTGTTCCGTTTATTGCAGGTATCCAGGCTTATGTAGACAAAGTCAACGCAGCAGGTGGTATCAATGGTCGTAAGATCGTATTCAAACACCAAGACGATGAGTTCGATCCGATTAAGGGTAAAGCTTGCTTATCCAAATTCGTCAATGATGACAAAGTATTCGCTATCGTTGGACATTTCGGTACACCGGTTGTCGGTGCTACACTACAGGATCTAAAAGATTCTGGAATCCCTGCAGTTTACTTCGCAACAGGTATCGGTCAGTTATATGCTGACAAAGCAACTAAAGAAGACAAAAATTGGAATATCTTACCTGTTCAACCTATCTATAAGACCGAAGGTCAGATCATGGTTGCTCGTGCAGTCGGTGATTTCAAAGCCAAGAAGATCGGTGTCATTTATACAAACGATGATGCAGGTAAAGATTTATTGTTCGGGGCTAAGAAAAAAGCTACAGAATTAAAAGTAGAATTAGTTGAACAACAAGTTACTGCCGGTGCAACCGATGTCAGTGCTGCTGTTACAGCTATCAAGAATGCTAATGTTGATTTCATTATCGGTGCTGCTATCCAAGCAACCATCCCGACGATCATCAAAGAATTAGCTGCTCAGAATGTGAATAAAGATGTCATTACGACTTACGTTAACGTTTCACCTGCTATCGCTAAATCCTTCTTGGATCAAACAGCAGGCAAATTCATCGTTTATGGTAACGGTTGGGTTGCATTGGATGCTGACCATAAAGCAGCAATCGACGAATATGCAAAATCAATCGATGCTAAATATGCCGGTAATGCGTATGCAATGACTGGTTGGATCGCGGCTCAATTCTTCGTTGAAGGTCTAAAGAGAGTTTCCGGAACAGTTACATGGGACAAATACGTTAAAGCAATGGAATCAGCTCCTATCAAGAACCCGTTCGGCGGAACAATCGATTATGCTAACGGTGCACGTTTAGGTACACAAGAAATGAACCTTTCCAAAGCTTCAGGAACATCTGCGACTGCAACTTGGGAAGCTGTTAAGCCTTTACAATCAATTACTTCTATTTTAGCTGCTAAGTAAAAAATCAACTGTGATGCGGGAGAGACACACTCTCCCGCAATTCACTATCTGGAGGAAACATGGACTATTCAAACAAACTGATTACGATTCAAGAAGCCGTTAGTAAAGTTAAATCGAATGATGTGATTGTTACCGGGCTTGGCAGTGCCGAGGGTCGTGAGTTCATGTTACATCTTCATACGATTGCGGACCGCATTGAAAATGTTACTGTCACCAATTGTTTACCAATGTCAGACTCACCTTTTATAACCGAAGAATATCGCGATAAGTTCAACATCGATGGCTGGTTTTATATGCCGGCACTACGCAAAGCACACAAAAATGGGAATGTATCATTTATTCCCAATCATCTTCATTTAGCCGGTACAAAGCGCTTGTTCCATGTTAAACCAAATATTTATGTGGGTGCAGCGACAATGCCTGACAAACATGGATATGTTTCCCTATCTCTTAGTAACACCTATGAAAAGCGGATGATAGCAGAAGCTGATCTTGTAATTTTGGAAATAAATCCGAATATGCCATATACCTATGGTGATGTCGAATTACACATAAATGATATCGATTTTATGGTAGAAGTTAATTATCCGGTACCCGCTTTAGCAGATGTTGCCCCCAATGAAAAAGACACAAAAATCGGTCAGGCAATCGCCGAATATATCAATGACGGTGATTGTATCCAATTAGGCATCGGTGGTATTCCAAATGCGGTTGCCCATGCGTTATATGGTAAAAAAGATTTAGGTGTTCACACTGAGATGTTGACCACCGGTTTAATGACACTCGCAAAAATGGGTGTGGTTAATGGATCGAAAAAACAGATCCACCATGGTAAGATGGTCGCTACGTTTGCACTTGGAAACCAAGAACTTTATGAATTTTTGGATCACAATCCGGCGGTTATGATCCTTGATGGAGCTTATGTCAATGATCCGGCTGTGATCGGTCTAAATGATAATCAAATATCGATCAATACGACATTAGAAATTGATTTGACGGGTCAATGTGCCTCTGAATCAATCGGATCCATGCAGTTTAGCGGAACCGGTGGGCAGGCAGATACTGTAATCGGAGCACAAAACTCGATGAACGGTAAATCGTTTATCGCACTTTACTCAACCGCCATGGTTAAAAACCCAATCACCGGTGAACGTGAGGAGACATCTAAGATCGTAACACAACTTAAGCAGGGTGCTGCTGTATCGTTATCACGCAATGATGTTGATTATGTGGTAACTGAATATGGAGTGGCAAGTTTACGCGGCACCAATATCCGTGAACGCGTTCAGCGTTTGATTGCGATCGCTCATCCACAATTCCGTGATGACTTGTTGAAACAAGCAAAAGAAATCGGAATTATCTATTAATAAGGAGGAACCCTCATGGCATTCTTTGAACTCAATGGTTCTGAAATCTATTACGAAACGTATGGCAGCGGAAAACCGCTGATCCTGTTAAATGGGATCATGATGTCAACCCTTAGCTGGAAACCCTTCATCGAACCTTTCAGTGCTGCAAATCAATTAATTCTGGTGGATCTCTTGGATCAAGGTAGATCCACCAAATTGGATGGACAAGTATACAATCAAGATATTCAAGTCGAAGTTGTCAAAGCCCTCTGCGATCATTTAAAGTTGAGCGAAATTGCCTTATTCGGAATATCCTATGGTGGTGAAATAGCGTTGAAATTTGCAGTTAAATATCAATCTTATATCGAACGCCTTTTGATTTTTAATTCAACGGCTAAAACATCTTCATGGTTAATGGAAATCGGTAACGCATGGAATCGTTGTGCGCATGACCCTGAAGGATATTATGCAACCACAATTCCTGTAATCTATTCTGCTAAATTCTATACCGATCATATCGAATGGATGGAAAAAAGAAAAGCGATACTGTTGGGCGTGTTTGCGAATCCTGTGTTCATCAATGCGATGATACGTCTTACCAACAGTGCCAACGATCTTGATGTTCGTGATCTCTTACCAACGATCACTGTTCCGACGCTTGTGGTTGGCTGCGAACACGATTTTGTCACACCGCTTCCTGAACAAGAATACCTAGTAAAACATATTCCGCATGCCAGTCTGATGATTATACCGGACAGTGGTCATGCTTCGATGTATGAGAAACCTTTGCTGTTTAGTTCACTGGTCCTTGGCTTTGTCAATAACACAAAGACAGACTACGTGATTTAACAGACCTTGCCACTTAACTAAGTTCGTCCTCAACGTAATTTGAATATCTATGTCCGCACTTATTCAAGTAAATGTGTTAAGTGGTAAAGGTTTATCTGATGTTTGTGAAGAATCACGTTCTATGATAAAATGTGGATGAAAATAAAGGGAGTGATGCATGTGGAAACTCTAGTTAACCAGCCCAAAACACAACGAGGACAAGCAACGCTAGATCGCATTTGCGCATCAGCCGAGCAACTGTTCTATAAGAATGGTTATTATGGCACTTCGATCAATGAAATAACCAGCCTCGCTAATGTCGCACCCGGAACTTTTTATATCTATTTCGTAGACAAACTTAGTTTATATTGCTATCTTTTGTTGACGTATAGTCATCAGATTCGTAAACATATCGCTCAGGACATAAAAGAGAGTAACTGTACCAACCGTAAAGAAGCTGAACGGATTGGACTCAGGAGTTATCTGAACTTTATTAATGAACATAAATACATTTACAATATTATTTGGGAATCATTATATATCGATAAGAAGTTATTTATCGACTACTATACAAAATTCGCTGAAAACTATATTATTCAAATTAAACAAGCTCAGAGTGTTGATCAAATCAAAGAATACGATCCGGAAGTTGTCGCTTATCTATTGATGGGGATATCTAACTTTATCGGTTTAAATTGGGTCATGTTCTCTGATCATGATAATTTTGATCATGTTGTTGATCAAGTGATCGATATTTTAGATAAAGGATTATTCAATTAACTCCCCGATTCGCTACACTGAACGACAGACAAGGAAGAAACTATGAGAAAAGCAATCTATCCCGGATCCTTTGATCCAATCACATTTGGACATATCGATGTCATCAGTCGTGCCGCAGGAATCGTAGATGAACTGGTTGTCACAATCATGGAGAATATAGATAAGAATTGCACATTCTCCGTTGCTGAAAGAATATCGATGATTCAAGAGGCAGTCGCAGACATGCCGAATGTAACGGTTACTTCAAGTACGGGACTAACTGTCGATTATGCACATAAAATCAATGCTAAATTATTGATTCGCGGAATTCGTGCTGTTATGGATTATGAATATGAAATGCAACAAGCGACCGCGAATATGATGTTAGATCCTGAGATCGAGTCAATTTTTCTTGTATCCAGCCCAGAATATTCATTTCTTTCGTCATCAGTCGTTAAGAACATTGTTGCCAATCAAGGGGATGTATCTTATTTCGTTCCTCCTTATGTAGCAATTAAGTTAAAAGAACGTTATAAAAAAGTGCTATAATAGTTAAACAAGACAGGGTGAGAGAATGAAGAAGCAAAACAACTAAAACCTAAAAATGTAAAGAAAGGTTTTTTTGTTGAATACTAAACGAAGAACTTCGATGTTCTTTTTTTGTGAGGAGAACCCATGCTTGTACTAAAAAACATAACAATAACAACACCATCAGACAGAGTCCTTTTAAACAACTGTTCTTTTTCTTTGAATTTCACTGATAAACTAGCCATTATCGGAGAAGAAGGGAATGGTAAAAGCATTCTATGTAAGTTGATTGCAGGAGAGTTACCACTGCCAAAAGATTTCATTGTCTCCGGAAATATAATCCGAACCGACGAGACGATCGGGTATTTACCGCAAGCACTTTCGAATGAGGATGAGGAAGCTACAATGAGTGAGTTTCTATTTACGGATGCTACGGGGAGTATCGACTATAATCAATTAAAAGAGTTCATTTCGATCTTTATCGAACTAGGTTTGTCACTGACACCGGATGACTATGATCGAACGATGAACACATTTAGCGGAGGTGAACGTATCAAGATCCAACTAGCCAAACTAATGTATATAAAACCAACATTGTTTGTGTTAGATGAACCGACCCATGATTTAGATATTCGGACACTCAAATGGTTTGAATCCTTCTTGCTGAGGAGTACAATACCTTGTATATTCGTTTCTCACGACACTGCACTGCTTGAGAACGTTAGTAATCGTATACTCCACCTCCAGCAGACGGAAAGAAAAAAAGTCCCGGTATGGGCCTTGGAATCACTCAACTATAAAGACTATACAGAAAAAAGGAAAGCAGATCTAAAACGTCAAGAATCACAGGCGGTCAAACAAAAACAAAACTTTGATAAACAAATGGAAAAATGGCGACAGATCTACCAAAAAGTCGAATACCGTCAGGCAACCATCAGTCGTCAAGACCCGCATGGCGGGCAATTATTAAAAAAGAAGATGCGTAATCTCAAAGCTGTTAAACGCCGCATTGACAGTACTGAACTGTTACGTAAACCAGATCCCGAAGAAGCCATCAATTTGTTTTTCTCTGATCAACAGAAAATCAGCACAAAACGAGTTTTACTCGAAGACCACTGTGACATTCTTAGTATTGGTAAACGAAAACTATCCTTTGGTTTGACAATCCGAATATCGGGAAACAGTCAAATTGGTATTTTCGGTGATAACGGTTGCGGTAAAAGCACCTACTTGAAATATCTGAAAATGAAGCTCAACGAAAAGGGTCGTCGAGTGGGTATGATGCCTCAAAATTACGAAGAACTCTTACCTAATCATGAATCAGCAGTCGATTGGTTGATCAGTGATCCTTCTAATGAATTCAAAACGAAAGTCATGAACTATCTTGGCAACCTTAAGTTTACCGAAGAAGAGATGATTCAACCGATGGAAAATTGTTCGCAAGGTCAAAAAGCGAAAATTCTGTTGATTCATCTTGTCCTTGGGGAATATGAAGTGATCTTACTAGATGAACCAACTCGAAACTTAAGTCCGTTGACGCTTCCGGTCATTGAAGAAATGTTGAAAAACTTTACCGGTGCACTGATTTGTGTCTCCCATGATCGACGCTTTTTAGTTGATACATGCGATGAAATATATCAGATGGGCTATGAAGGCTTAGATGAAAAATCACCGGAATAGGCAATAAAACAACTATAGAAGATAAAATGAAGTATAATAAGACAGAAAAGGAGGGAGATTTATGTATAAACAACTTATTTTAGCCAGTCAAAGTCCTCGTCGGCGTGAATTGTTGGCGATGTGTGAAATCCCATTTACCATTGTTAATTCTCATGTAGACGAAATTTTGAACATGGATCTTCCGATCACCTTGGCGGTTGAAGATTTAGCCTATCGTAAAGCAAAAGAAGTTGCTCAACGATATCCCGAAGCTGTCGTCATTGGTGCCGATACGCTTGTGATCATCGATGGAGAAATCTTAGGCAAGCCAAAAGATGCAATGATCGCTGCCGAAATGTTACGTAAACTCTCAGGCAAAGTCCACCAGGTCATTACCGGTATCAGTATCATCAGTCCGACCGAAACGGAAACCTACAGTAGTACCGTGGATGTTGAATTCTATGAACTGAGTGAAGACCAGATTCGTAAATATGTGGACTCAAAAGTTCCGCTTGATAAAGCAGGAGCGTATGGGATTCAAGATAAAGGCGGCTTGTTTGTAAAAGGGATCGTCGGGGATTATTATACCGTCATGGGTCTTCCTATCGCACGTGTTTATCAAAGTATCCAAAAATACCTATAACACTTGCAAAATTGAACTATTTTGGTTATTATATTAAAGCAATGCCATCATAGTTCAATGGTAAAACGGAGCAATGGTAATGCTCAGTTCGGAGTCCGATTCTCCGTGATGGCACCATTGTCATCCAAAGCCTTTCTAAAAAGGCTTTTTTTATGGTAAAAAAGCTATGTTCAAGATTTCTTTAAATAACTAAATATAACTCATGATTTTAAAATATTATGACATTAAGTCCATAAAGAATTCAAAGTCAATTTTCGAGTAGAATAGACATTAAATCGAACTAAGTGAATGTGTACCATGGGTAGGTTTCAAGTCTAGATCAGTTAGACAATTTGACCATCAATGTTATTGCCTGACCAATATCGAAACATGATTTAATAAAATGGATCCTGTAATTTGTATCTTCTACATAATTATAACGGCTATATGTCGTATCTTACCCATTCTGTGATATCAATTAAATCACTATAGCCGATAATACTCAAAGTGTAAGAATGTTTCGCTATTGACGCTATTGGGCTTTACTATATGGCTTAACGCAGTATATAGGTCGATTTAAATGGAGAAAATGAGTGTCCTTGGTGGAAAGGCTCTTGAACAAGTAGGAATACTTAGTCGTTCGAAAAATCATGTTGATTACCCAAGTTGCAATTGATATAGTATCCATAAAAAGCAGAAGAAAAAAATGAGTTGAAAAAGGGAAGGTATGAAAGCAAACGAACTGATACTGAGATAAATGGAGTGATTTATCTGGTTGTTATCGTGATAAAAGTAATATTGGTAAGAATAGGAAAAAAAACAACGTTTTCAATGAAAGAAATGGGCACGTTAAGGAAGTAAAATATGAGAAAATTAATTAAAGAAATTATTCAAGAGCTAAAAACCGTCCTAGCCGGTAAGACATTGGACGCGGTTTTACCTACACTTTTATTTGTTGTATTGAACGCTCAATTTGACTTTAGTGTGGCTGTGATCGGGGCCGGTCTGATTGCTTTGGTAGTTGGGATCATGCGTATCTTGCATAAATAAAACTGGTGGTACGCTTTTGGCGGTTTAATAAGCGTTGTGGTAGCGGGAAGCATGGCGTTGATTGCCAAAAATCCTTCTAATTATTTTCTGCCTGGAATCATCAGTAATGCTTTTGTTCTAATTTTGGCAGTTGTTTCTTTGATTTTCGACAAACCGATGGCTGCCTATGCAAGTCACATCAGTCGTGGTTGGAAGATCGAATGGTATTGGCTAAAAACCATTAAACCGGCATATCGTGAAGTAACTTGGATATGGACGACTTTTTTCTTGATGAGAACGATCATTCAACTTATTCTATATACAAAAAACGCTTTGGACCAATTGGTTTGGGCTAATACTTTGATGGGGATGCCTTTCACGATCTTTGTTTTAGTTCTTAGCTATATCTACGGAATATGGCGTTTAAAAAACCTAAAGGGTCCCGGCATCGATGAATATATGGCCAATAAAAGTGCCCCATATAGAGGCCAAAACAGAGGCTTTTAAAAGGGGTATAGGGTATGTTGATATGATTCTTTTTGTAAAATATCATTCTGTCAACGTAGTTAAACAACAATTAGTTCAAGTTGAAATTCCTATGTACATCTTCGGGAAAGTCAATTCTCTAGTATGGAAGATTAACTCAATAAATTCTAAGATTTTTATACTTCATCTAAAAAAAGTGCCTATGGTATCTGTTTATTCAATCATAGTCACATTAGGCCAATGGGGGAAGGCATCAGTATTTATTTAAAAAAATCTAATTCAGAACTTTATTATTGGGTAGAATCAATAGTAGAGTTTAGCGAATAAAGATGATTAATACTACCTATGTATATATCCGAAAATTATCATAACCAGAGTAAAATCACACCAATCGTGTTGATTGCCAAGTTAGCAAAGCCATGAATGATCCATGAAGGATAGATCGAATTAGTCTGATCATCGAATAAATTGAACAGCAGTCCAGCAACAGCGATTGCAGAAAGTGAGAGTAAATATAAAGGTAATGGAAATAGACCCTTGATCAAGGTAATGTGATAAAAAGCAAAGGCAATTGAACTGAAAACGAGTGCGAAACGGCGACTTGTATATTTTTTGAGATTTATAAACGCAAATCCACGAAAGAATAACTCTTCGATAAATGAATTGATCAAAGAAATATAAACGGAAACAACTAAAAAGATAAGATAATTTGCGCCAATGGTTTTTCTGAGAATTCTTGTGATCGTAGAGAAATCAAAGAATGAACCGAATCCAAAGTAGAATAAAAGGATTATGATGTAAAGTACGATTCCTGTCATTAATGAGTATTTTAGCGATTCGCCTTTGATTATAAAGATGTCACGCCAATGGATGTTTTTATCTATCCGATAATAGAAAATCGGTATCGACAAAAATAAAATAATTTTTAGAATTGCTTTAAATACATAGTCAGCTTTTGTTAAATCCAACAATGAAATTAAGAATATTCCTATTACTACCATGATCAAAATTTTGTTTTTTTGCGTCATTTCTGTTTCCTCTTCAATATAAATCAATTATATATGCATCGCTTGTGATAGAATGAACAAAGGATAAAAAATAAAATGAACAGCATATTTATGAACTGGGGGGAGCTATAGTTGAATAAAAAACAAAGTTATCCTGTGAATCAACCAATCGCATCAGGAATCAACTTCTACATGCTTTTTTGGATATTTGTCATATTCAGTGTATTGGGTTTTGCTTTTGAATCATTTGCCAATCTGATTGAGTTTGGGCATTTTCACAATCGGCAAGGATTACTCTATCTTCCATTTAGCCAGGTCTATGGGATAGGAGCTATCATTATTATTATAACCACGCGTTGGCTAAAAAAACGAAGTCTTTTGTATTTGTATGTTTTTTGTTGTTTGTTTGGTGCTGTTTTTGAATATGCTTTTAGTTATATCGAGGCAGTTACAATAATGTTGTGTAAACGATTCGCAGTGTAATTTCCCTGTGACATAGAAAAGGGAAGCTCAAACT
>JBBRCP010000004.1:0-45337 GCA_038204785.1 Erysipelotrichales bacterium | reverse complement strand
CTTCACACAGATACGATGGATTTCGTCCATGATTGGTAGGATTTCAAGTTGTAAATCACGTACGGTAATTTTCGCTCCGTCCGCTGTTTCTTTGAGGATATATTCATCCTTCGTCAGGATTCGATCGTTAAGTTCATTCATTTTATTCACCCAAAAGTTTTTCTAGGGTAATTTTAGCATTACTCATATATCAAGTCAAATAACTCAATGATGTTCTTGGTCATGGTTTTACCGTCCGTCCCTATCTTGTTTAACTGATAATAAATATCAATCTTGTCTATCCTTCAATCGTGTAACTTAGTATCTATCCATTGGGTACTGTGGTATAGTTTGTAAACAGTAGTCGTAAAGATCAATCGGTACAGTGAGTTGAAGCAGGCAAGTATGTCCTGACTTTTAGTCATTTTATCTTTCATTTAGACGCTGTGATTCAGAAGTTACCTTAAGGAGGTAAATTCGATGAAATTGAAAAGTAAACTAGGTATGACTCTGTTGGCAGCGTGGTTGATTATCACCGGCTTGTCAAGCTTCATGGCCATTCCCATCCCGTCACTCAGTGTCATATTAGGTGCATTGGCCATCGCATCCGGTGTTTTGATTCTTTTGGGAAGATAGATTTTCGATTAGATCACTTACTATCCCTCTTTGCCCGTACTGCGGGCTTTTTTAATGTCGATCCACTAACCGAGATCGGTATTGAGATCTTCAATGACGGGTGGCTTTGGTTGTGTACCCGCCAGTGTGATCAACAACATCGTGATCGTACCCGTATGAAATCCCCACACCGGAACATCCGTAATTCCATGGATCATGAGTGCGACAAAGACAGCGATACCCACGGCTGCACTCGGATTGTAGGGTAGACTCTTGATACAAAGTCGTAACGCATATACACAGAAGATCAGCGCAAACAAGCTCCCGATAATACCGAAGTTCACCAACATATCCAAGAAGATATTATGCGCGTGGGCGATGATCTGACCCCCGGACGCATGAGCCATTCCAACGCCGGCTGAGATATAACGATAGGAAAGAAATCCATTCCCAAACAAGGGATAAGTTCGGATCGCATAATATGCAGTCCGCCAAATCTCTGAACGTGTGGTGAGGGTTTCACTGATATCCGAAACACGTGGAATCAGGTGTTGGTTATAATAGAGAAACAATCCGGAAATTGGAATCAGACTTACCGCCGCAAAGAAAGTTTTAGTTCTCTTTAAACAAAGAAGCAGAATGATCGTACCTCCAAAAGCAGCGATCCAAGCGGAACGGCAACCTGACAATAAGATCCCGCTCACATTCGCAATGATTACCACCCAATAAAAATCATGACGCTTGCGTTGAGTAATCAGGGCAAATACCGCAAGTAATATCATCAGTTCACACACATACCCATACAGATTCGGATTTGAGAAAGTGGCAGAAGGACGTAGTGTACCCATCAATCGTTGACCAACTGCGATCATGAATAAGACAATACTGATTCCCGATGCGACACGAATTATCAGAACAGCTAACCGAGGCGTCATCACATCCCACGCAAAGATCGCAAAGATCGTAAATAAGATATACAATGAACCATACGCGACTCCGAGGTTATTTCCATAATAATAACCGGTTGATAAAGCAATCACTGCCCAAAGAACGATCCAAATGATATGATGCGTCGCAAAGATCTTGCGGCGCTTATCCGACTTACTCAGCAGATACAGGGTTGAACTCGCAATTAAAAACTCGCTGAGGTAATTGGGGAAAAACAACAGCACAAAATTAAATAAGATCCATTTTTCATCAAAGGAAAATTTCGTTACGATTCGGTGTATGTATGAATTCATTCAGGTCTCTTTCTTATTGTAAATATCGATGCGATGGATCGGTGTTTACTATAATTGTATATCAACAATATGCTTCGCTTTTCGTTGGTTCACTGGTAATGTCTCGATCCATTGCGTACCGTCCCATTTTTTAAGACAACTTTGCCCATATCTTTCAATGAGTGTCTTCTCGATATTTCCATATGAATAATAGTGTCGTCCCTCAAACTCATAGAGTTTAAACGGCAGAACATCTTGCGTATGAAATAAGGGTTTCTTAAAGGGAATCTCCCATGGAATTGCAATTTGTTGGAAAAGATACGAACTGTTTTCATTCCGTTTCGCATAGGTTTCGGAAATCGATATTACAGCTTTCTTCATTAACAGTGGATTGATCCCAAGATTATCTAAAATCACCATAAAAGGCATCATCAAGCGGATCGGTAAGCGATAGAGTTCATCGACCCAGCGACTTGACGATACATGATCGAAAACAACAAGATCGACATAGATACCTTCACCGGATTCACATTTATTTCTAAGTAGGTAATTGACTTCAACGACCTTGGTGTTATGTTTTCTGATCTTCATCGTGGGAATCAATACGTTATACTTATTATCTGTTTCGAAACATTGAAAGTAAAATTTTGGATCTAATTCAACTTTCAAGACTTCGATAAATTTAGCCCAGTCTTTTTTAAGTACACAAACATCGATATCATCATCCCAAGGGATGAACCCCTTGTAGTTGAAGATACCCAACGCTGAGCCTGCGATCAATCCATAGGAAATATCATGTTTGACACAGATTCGATGGATCTCATCCATGATTTGAAGAATTTCCGCTTGTAAATCACGAATGGTGATCTTGGTTCCATCATCGAATTGTTTCAACACATATTCGTCATTACTTAGAATACAATCCTTTTTTTCGTTCATCGTGCCTTACCGGAGTTTCAAACTACTGAGACATTTTACCATCAGTGCTATACCCTGTCAAACTTCCCAAGACCCATGGTGCTAAACATGAATCAGGAATGGATCTTTTCATGTCATATAAAAAACACTTTTATCCGGAATAATCTAGATAAAAGTGTTCACTATTGGTTGTTTATGAATCGATAATCACATTGATTACACCCTTTGTTTTCGCTATAGCAGCGAATCGATTCATGGCGTCTTTAGAAAACAAACCCAGATTAGCAGAAAATGGGTACTCTTTATCAAGTAATGTATACTTCCCTTGCGCTAACGGATTAAAGTTTAATAACTCATAGTTAACACTTGGATAATAGGATGAAATCAGTGTTGCGATCGCTGCTATATTCGCCTCTGAATCCGTATAACCGGGAATCATCGGTGTTCGAATCGTCACCTTTTCACGATATTCAGAGTGGAGTAAAAAGTCTAGATTTTTGAGAATCAACTCATTCGAAGCCCCTACAAAGTTTTTATGGTGAATCGGATCGATGATTTTCACATCCGCATAGATACCCTCAAGATAAGGTAAGACACTCATCAGATTCTGCGTACTTGTCTGCATCGACGTTTCGATTGCGGTTGAGATTCCCTCTTTTTTACACGCAATCAACAAATCTAACACAAAATCAGCTTGATTTAACGGTTCTCCACCGGATATTGTCATGCCACCGCCATAAGTATAGAAAGGGATATCTTTGCGAATCTCACTTAACACTTCTTCCACGCTCATCCATCGCGAATCCATCACCAACGCATTGGTGGGACATTCATATACGATGTCTTCCCATCCTTCATCTGCTGTCGGACTAAGTTTGATTTGATTATTCAACAATGTGATCCCGCCCTTTTTCGAACTTCGTAGACAGTTGTCACATCGCATACATTTATTGGGGAAATAGACCGGTCGTTGGACTGGACTGATACCTTCCGGATTCTGACACCATACGCACGCTAATGGACAACCCTTCATAAACACCGTTGTGCGTATCCCTAAACCATCATGTGTACTGAAACGTCGTAGATCAAAGATGAGTCCTCGTTTATCAGACATCGCCGTAACTCGTCCTTGCGATGATCTCACTTTGGAGTTCTTCGGCCAATTCGGTGAAGTAAGCGGTATATCCGGCAACCCGGATCGTTAAACTTCGGTAAGAATCAGGATCGATCTTAGCTGCAATCAAATCTTCTTTATTGACAACATTAAATTGAATATGCGGGATTTCAAGATCCACAAAGGCACGCAAGAAACGCGTGAAGGTATCCATGCCTTTTTCACTTTCGAAAAATTTAGGCAGAAACTTCATATTGAGTAGTCCACCGTTGGTAGTTAGGTTCTTGTCTAACTTAGAGACTGACTTAAGCACCGCTGTCGGTCCGGCGATATCACGTCCACAAGCGGGTGACATTCCACCATCCGCTAACGGTGTACGAGCGAAACGTCCATCTGTTGAAGCACCGACATTTTCTCCCATTGGAACATGTGCTGAGACGGTATACATACCGGTATGGTAACGACCCCCACGGTAATTCGTAAACGTCGATAAACGTTGTTTAAAATAGCTTGCCCATTTGACTCCGAGTTGATCGACCCATTCTATATCATTTCCATATTTCGGAACCTTATTCACCAACATGGAACGGATGATTTCATACCCTTCGAAGTTATGTTTCAGTGCTTCGAGTAATTCTTCTTGGGTAATGCGATGTTCATCATAAACAAGTTGTTTGATGGCTGCCAGACTATCGGCTAAGTTGGCTACTTGAATCATTTGGATACCTGATAAATTGTAATGAGCACCCCCACGTGTCACATCCATTCCTTTACCCATACAATCATCGATAACCGCTGAGAGGAAGGGGGTTGGAACTAAGTTCATGTGGGCTTCTTCGACTCGTTCACAGGCTAAGATCATCTTATCCATATACTCGTCTAACTGGCGGCTGAAAGCCGTTTCCAGTTGGGCGAATGTTTCATATCGAGTGAGATCTCCATAATCGCTGGCGATCTTTTCACCACTCAGTAGATCGATTCCGCCGGTCAAGGTGACTTCAAGTGCCTTGTTCATGTTGAACATGGCTGCATCACTCCACCCCAAGCTATTTCCTTGTGTCGTTAGTTCAACACAGCCGACGATCGCATAATCGATTGCGTCTTGTGGGTTGATTCCCAGTTCAATCATAGCGGGAATAACGGCTTCATCATTGAAGAACTGTGGCATTCCGCTCCCTTTGGCGACTACTCGAATGGCTTCATTCAGTAAGTGTTCAGAGGTCTTTTTATGGAGTCGAACAGATAAATTCGGTTGCGGTAGCCCAAGATGTTCCTGCGCCTTTAGAAATAGGTAGGTCAGTTCATTCTCCACATCCCCTTTTTCATTGATTCCGCCTAGCGCGATATTAAATCCAATCGGGAACCCGGCAAAATACTTGGCACTCAACGCATTTCGCATATAGACAATCTCATTAAATTTCAACCACAAGCTTTCGATGATCTCTAACGCTTGCGTCTCGGTTATTATTTGTTGGTCAATGTCATGTTGATAGTAGGGATATAAAAATTGATCCATTCTACCGGGTGAGAAAGAAGACGCATTGGATTCCATATGTAAGATCACAAACAAAAACCAAACAGATTGAACTGCTTCATGAAAGCTTACAGCCGGTCGTGAACTCAACGACTTACAGATCTTGGCTACTTTACGGATGTCTTCTTTTTTCTTGTTGTCTGCTTCTTTATGAATAAAACTCATCAATAAATCATAATATCTCAACATGAAGATTTGAGCACCTTCCATAACCTCGATGACACTTTGGTAGAAATCGATCTGTTCTGGATTGGTTGCTGTTTTTAAGTTGATTTTAGCTTCTTCCGCTAAACCAGAGGGACCCTTACGTAACCACTCTGTGCTATTTGGACAGATATGACCTTGCGCATGATCTTTTTGATTGATTTTAACGACTTTCTCGATTGCTGAAATTTCAGTGCCATACGACTTTTGAATGATGTCTTCCATTGATTTGCCCGCCCAATACGGTTTGATCACTTCGCGAAATGTCTTGATATCTTGCGCGTGGACTAAGAATTTATCTTGTGGACGAGTGGGTAGCGTTTCGAACTCACGATCCACCCATGTACTTCCGCTCTCGGGAAAAACAACCCCGTAACGAACTCCGGCTGTTCGATTCCCGACAATAAGTTCATCCGGGTCTGCATTGATCTTGATTCGACACAAAGCACTTTTCAGTGCCAACGCTCGTTGAAGAATGCGTGGTTTATCTTCATTATCTTTGTAACTTTCGGTAATGATCAGTGCTTGTTCAATCGAAGCATAACGATCTTGTGTTAAGACTTTTTCTTTTAGTTTCGAAATTCGACTGCTTACTTGAAGATTTTCTGTCATATGGACCTCCATTAGAATTATTATTTATTAGTCTTTATTATTATATATTGTTTCGGCTTGTTTTACAATCCTCTCTCTGAAGCCTTCTCAAACGCAAATAACCGGAAACTTTACATTTCCGGTTATCGTACATCGATCTAACTTAATAGATTATTTCTAATCCATAACGGACAAGCCGTTTATAGAGGTCGTCATTTGGTTTCTTTTCCATAATGATTCCTGAAAACTGATCCAACTGTGCATAAGTGAAGTTACCGTCCATGTGGAATTTTGCGGTTTCGCTCATCATATATGTGAGTTTACTGACTTCAAGAATCTGTTTCTTGGTCATACCATCATCGATTTCATAGGTTGTTACAGCGTTGTCATAGACATTAACACCCACAACCCCTAAAAAGGCGATATCGATTTTAAAATTCGCAATCAATGATGAAGTAAGCGTTCCGACGAATCCATCTTTTCCTTGATTCAACGATCCACCGATAAAAATCACTTTCACTAAACATTCAGTACATAACACAGTCAGTATATCGACCATGTTGGTGACAACTGTCACTTTCAGATTGGATTGAACAAGCAGCTTCGCTAATTCGAAATTCGAAGTTGAAATATCCAAATAGATAACACTGTTCTTTTGAATTAAGTTCAGTGCTTTTCGAGCTATTTCTCGTTTATCTTCGATGTTTTTGTTTTTTCGTTGGACAACATCCAGATTATGCGGGTTGAGTGAACTGGCAACTGCACCACCATAGACTCTGCGCAATATTCCCGCTTTTTCCAAAAGAGCTAGATCTTTTCTGATACAGTCTTCGGTAACACCGAATTCAATGGATGATTCTTTTACATTGACTCGACCATGTTGATTCAGTTTAGCGATGATTTCTTTTTGTCTTTCTTCAGCAAACATAGTGATCTCACTTTCTGATGAAACAATTCTTATTGTTTATTGTATTTTATCACTTTAATTGAGTATGGTCACTCGTTTAGAAGAAAACAACTTATTCTTGGATCGATTCTTCCGTCTCATCAAGTACTATTTCAGTTTCATCGGATGACTCTTTCGGTAATCGACGACGTTGACGATATAAAACAGGGGTTGTCCCCAACATGATTTCGTTTTCGATAGCAGTGCGTTCAAGTAGTAACATCTCTTCGGCTACCTTGGTCACGTTCTTACGGAATTCATCGGATTCGATTCCCTCTACAGTGAGTCCCTTGGCTTTTTTATAGTAGGAATAACTCCGCCATAAAGCGCTGGTCATCTTACGAGTTGTTGATGGTTTACGTAATAGATCCAATATTTCTTTGCGGAATTTCTCGATAAATGCTGTATCAGGAGTTTCTGTCATCTGGGCTAGACTACGGCCGGTATCTCTTGACCAAGAATCATTCAATTCCTGACACAAGAATTTCAGTCTGTACCAAACATCATATAGATCATTTTTGGTTTCAATCGGAAGTGTGCTTAACCAATAGAAAGCTAATAGACGACGTTTCCAATCCCACCATTTAAGCGGACTTTGAAGATCATTGGCTGGAATCAGAAAGAAACCGTTTTCCAACAAGATCGAACCAAATACGCCGGGAGGATGTCCACTTCGTTGATTCTTTAAGGTTGTGCGATACACACCGCAAGTTGGACTTCCGTCCATATACACAAAGGCGATCGCATGAGCACGTTTCAGGGCTTCCATACACGCCAAAGCCCCGGCTTTCACATCTTCGGTCACTTTATATCCACGACGATTTTTCACTTCAGCTTCACCGAGCCATACCATCGATCCATCACCACCGGCAACGCGAATGGGTTCACGAGGAACTCCCAAGCCGGCCATACATTCAGGACAGACTGGATTCCATCTGAAATCACTTTTCTCACGGCCCATCCCTTCGGTCAGATCCCAACCTTTCGCATTATAGCGGACTGGGCATCCCATACAACAAGCACTGATCCCAATGGCGATACGCTCATGAATGAGTATTGTTTGTTTATCCATTTCAACCTCGTGGGTAGTCATACCCTTATAGATATAGTGTACATGTTTTTAGCAGATTGTTCCAATAAAAAAACAGTCTTACACGACATAGTTGTCATTTAGGACTGTTTGATTACCTCAAGGTAATTGTCTGCCGACGGATAGATATAACTGATACCATTCTTCTCTTGTCATTTTAATGGCTGACGCTGCGCACGTATCGATCATGTGTTCGGGATTGGTTGTCCCGATGATCGGTTGCATTCCGGCCGGATGGCGCAGTATCCAGGCAATCGCGATCGCTGTTTTACTGACCCCATATTTATCGCCGAGTTCTTTTAGTTTCACATTTAATTCAGGATAGTCTGGGCTATTGATATAGAGTCCACCATTCCATGAATTAGACTGTAAGACTGACCAAGGCTGTATCAAGATGTCATTGAGTCGACAGTAGTTCAAGATACCGTTATCTCGATTAAGAGAAACTTCTTCACGCATATTAACATTGAGTTGTGCTTCAACCATAAACGCATGTACCACATTAAACTGAAGTTGATTGATGATCAGTTTATGTTTCGTGAATTTCTGAAGGAGTTCGATCTGCATCGAATCCATGTTTGAAACTCCGAAATAACGGACTTTTCCTGCCATATACAGTTCATCAAATGCCTCTGCGATCTCTGAGGGTTCCATCAACACATCCGGACGATGAAGAAGTAACACATCGATCGTCTTGATGTTTAAACGACGCAAACTAGTTTCAACTGAGGAAAGGATATGTTCTTTCGAAAAATCAAAACGGCCTGGACGAATTCCACACTTTGTCTGAATGATCATCTGTTTTCTTAACTCGGGATTGCGTTTCAGCACTTCTCCGAAAAGTTCTTCTGATTTTCCACCCCCATAGATATCTGCGTGGTCAAAGAAATTGATTCCGCAATCCAGTGCTGTCCTAACCAAAACTTCTACTTCTTCAACTGACTTATTCGCAATTCGCATGCATCCCATCGAAATGTTGGATACGTGTAAATCTGTATTCGGAATATCATAATAGTTCATTGATGTAGTCTCCTTGTTTCAATTATAACGGATACAGGGAATGAAAAGTATCGTAACGTAATTTTTTTATTGAAGGTGCTGACTAATCAAGATTGTGATCAATGATTCGTTGATGAACCCATATCCTTTTTTTGCAGGATACCTTATGTTTACACCCTTGTGGTTTCACTAAAAAAGTGATGAACAGATCACCACTTTTTTCATTCATTCGACGTTGTTATTAAACTTTTTCCGGTTCTTCGTACACTTCATCAAACGTATTGACGCTGACGAGTTTCATGATCTCCGGTGTATCCGGACGATCCGAACGATTACGTTTGACGTTAACGATACGATCGACTTCTTCTTGTCCGGAAACAACTTTACCGAATCCCGCATATTGTCCGTCTAAATGCGGGGCATCTTCAGCCATAATAAAGAACTGACTGCCGGCACTGTTAGGCGACATCGAACGCGCCATTGAGATGACACCTTTCGCATGTTTAAGTGTATTAACGTGTTTATTTCCCGAGAACTCTCCGACGATCCCATAGCCGGGTCCGCCTGTTCCGGTTCCAAGCGGGTCACCGCCTTGGATCATAAAACCAGGAATGACTCTGTGGAAAATAATTCCGTTATAGTAGACTTTTCTGATCAATGAGATAAAATTCCGAACCGTATTCGGGGCGATCTCAGGATAAAGTTCGATTTCGATTCTTTTTCCGGATGCCATTTCAATTGTGACTAATGGGTTTTTCATTCAATTACTCCTTTATTTGTACGCTTTCATTTTACATGATAAGTGTTCATTCCGCAAATTATAAACACCGTTAGATCGTCGCATCCCATACCGGTTTATCAAGAAATTCCGCCAGCACTTCTGCATCTTCCCGTAGTTTTGCGATGTTTCCGATCGTAACCACATTGAGTCGATTCGTATCTTTCATCACTAAATTCAGTTCATACGTGAAATAAGAACGGTTCATTCTTGTATCTGAATCGTAATCCATCACTTGACGAGCCAAGATCTGCAACGCACGGACATCCTCTAACTTGGCAGATTTCTTTCCACGAACCAAATTAGTAAGTTCCGCAGCTTGTCTTCGGCCCTTGAGAAATACTCCCGTTGTCTTATCGAAGACAATCGGTATCGTCATCATGTATAGCGCAATACACCCGGCAATCACTACCGCAAGGGCAATCAACCACGGAGGCAAGATCCATTTAGCCGTATAATACATGATCATCATCGCCCCAAATCCCATAATGATCAAGGTTCCACTGAGGATATATGTCATCCAGGTAGGTACGAACTTCATGATATCGGGACTTATTTTTTTGAGTTGATGAGATGCGAAATTGGCTCCCTTATTCTTAGTTACGGGAATCCAATCGATTTTAGTGGCTAATGGATCCTTAAATATCAGAGGATCGATCTTCGGTTGTATCCCCGTCCATCGTTCGGTAACGGCAGGACTTAATTTAAACATTCATGGACCTCCTCATTCACCCTATCAAGGGTCACTGTCAGATTCTGTTTGTTTTTTTGATTATACGCGAAACATCCTTTTCAAGGAATTTCATTCAAGTGATGTAATTATGAAAGACGCATTCTTTATCATTTAAAGTATACTCTAGATTCATCTGAAATTCCACCAATCACCCTAACACAAAAACATTGGAACATTCATTTTATTGGTTCATAAGCAGAAATGTGTGGTAGACTTTTAACGATGAAAAGAGGAATTATCTATGAGAACTGAAAAACTCCAATCTAAAATGAAACAACAAGGCATCGAGGCGTTACTTATCAGCGAAACGTCGATGATCGATTATTTGATTGGGACACGATTTAGTGTAGCTGAACGATTTATCGGGTTAGTTGTTACACAACACGATGTAGTTCTGTATCTAAATCGATTGTTTCCCTATGAAAACTCAGAACTTACACTACATCGTTTCGATGATACCGATACGATCATCCATACAGTAGCTCGGTCACTAACCTGTACTAAATTAGGTGTTGACCATCATCTCGCAAGCGGATTTTTGCTTAGTTTGATGAGATTTCGACCGGATATATCTTTCTATGTCGGATCAGATGTAGCGGATTCAGTCCGTTGTGTCAAGGATGAATCTGAACAAGCGGCCATGCGTCAAGCTTCCAAACTCAACGATCTAGCGATGGCTGAAGTACGGAAGATGTTGAAACTTGGGATGAGTGAAGTGGATGCTGCTGATAAAATTAAACAAATTTTCGCAAGCCTAACGACCGAAGGTGTCAGTTTCGATCCCATCGTAGCGTTTGGTGACCATACATCAGATCCGCATGCCGAGCCAAGTGAGCGTACACTCAACTATGGTGATGCGATTATTGTGGATATGGGTTGTCGCTTCCAAGGGTACTGTTCAGATATGACTCGGACTTTCTACTTGGGAGAAAATCCGATGAAAGAAATCTACGCTACGGTTGTGCAAGCGAATTTAGCTGCCGAAGCGATCATTCGTCCGGGTATCAAGTTATGTGATGTCGATCGGGCTGCCCGTGATGTGATCAGTGCTGCCGGCTATGGACCTTTGTTTATCCATCGGACTGGCCATGGGATCGGTATGGAAGTACACGAACCTTATGATGTTTCGCAAACATCCGAAAAACTGATTGAAGAGGGGATGTGTTTCTCGATCGAACCCGGTATCTACTTGAATGGTGTTGGTGGTGTGCGTATAGAAGATTTGATCTTAGTGACTCATGAGGGTGTCGAAGTACTCAATTCATTCAGTAAAACAAGCGAGGTCATCGCATGTCTCAGATAGAATTAGCTTATTTGATCGTCATCAATTTGATTGGATTGCTTATTTGCGGCTATGATAAGTCGTTGGCTATCCGTCATCAGTGGCGAATTCCGGAACGTAGTTTCTTCTTATTGGGACTCATCGGATCTTCGATCGGGATCCTCTTTGGAATGATTCTCTTCCATCACAAGACTTCTAAACCTAGCTTTGTGTCTATTATATGGATCGACTTGGTCATCAATGTTGTCGCATATTACGTAATCATCCATTAAAAAACCGGAAAATTTAATTTCCGGCTTTGTTTTATTTGATCAAGCTCTTCAAGTAGGCATAAATAAATTCATCTAAGCCGCCATCCATTACTTTTTGGACATTACCTTCTTCATAGTTCGTACGATGATCTTTGACCATCGTATACGGACAGAAAACATAAGATCTGATCTGTGATCCCCATTCAATAGATTTAACTTCACCTTTAATGGAAGCCAGTTTAGCTTCTTGTTCTTCGATACTGAGTTGATAAAGCTTACTTTTCAGCATGTTCATGGCTGATTCACGGTTATTTAACTGTGAACGTTCGGTCTGACAACTGACAACGATACCGGTCGGTTTATGCGTTAGCCGCACCGCTGAAGACACCTTATTGACGTTCTGTCCGCCGGCACCTGAAGCATGTCGTACTTCTAGTGTGATATCACCCGGATCGATGTTGATTTCGATTTCTTCATTGAATTGCGGCATGACATCGAGTGAACAGAACGAAGTGTGACGTCTTCCCGATGAATCAAAAGGACTGATGCGAACTAAACGGTGAACCCCTTTTTCGGCTTTAAGATACCCATAGGCCATATTCCCTTCAACGAGGAAAGTAACTGACTTGATGCCGGCTTCTTCACCTTCGAGATAATCCAAAACACTTACTTTCCAACCTTTATTCTCGGCCCACCGTGTATACATGCGGTATAACAGTTCAGCCCAATCTTGGGATTCTGTACCACCGGCACCCGGATGGAGTTCAAGAATAGCGTTGTTTTTATCATAAGGATGACTCAACAATAGTTTCACTTCAAATGTTTCATATTCCTTATTCGCTTCGGTAACCTCCTCTTCAACCATCAAAGCCATCTCTTCATCAAAATCATCTTTCAACATGTCTACCGTTTCTTCCATTGAAGAATAGCGTTTCGTCAAATGATCGTAACTTTCCAAGACATCCTTGGAGGTATTCATCTCATCGATCAATGTCTGAGCGGTTCGACGATCATCCCAAAACTTATCATCCATCATCAGATCTTCGATTTCTTTAATTCTCGCTAAGCGTCCGGGGAAGTCAAAGTGAGTCACCCAACTGCTTGAGTTTGTCGACGATCGTCCGTACACCTTGTTTCATTTCATAGATTTCCATTATTTTTTCTCCTCGATAGTGATGCGAACGTTGAGGCAG
This sequence comes from Erysipelotrichales bacterium, assembly GCA_038204785.1. Classification (GTDB taxonomy): domain Bacteria; phylum Bacillota_I; class Bacilli_A; order Erysipelotrichales; family Erysipelotrichaceae; genus GWE2-51-13. The sequence goes on along the minus strand of JBBRCP010000004.1, from coordinate 31,890 downwards.
AATTGGACGACTTCTTGCGAAATACGAGCCAACATATCCTCAAATAGTTCATAACCTTCACTTACATATGCCTGTAACGGATTATTCTGAGCGTAAGAACGCAAATGAATACCATCACGTAATTTACTCATGGTATCGATATGTTCGACCCAAGCACGGTCAATAATACGTAAGACCATGGTCTTCTCGATTGGCAAGATCTCTTTCTTGATCACTTCGATCTTATCTTCATAGTTCTGCCAAGCACTGTCGACACATAAACGTTCGACATCACTCATACTCAATTGATTGAAATCAGACACTTTCAGACCCGAATCCTTGAATCCGATCTTTTCTAATCCTTCGATCAGACCGGCCGCATCTGCTTTCGGTTCTTTTTCAGTGGTATCTGTATGACTCTTGACCGTAAATAAAACAACACGATCAAACATATCTTTGATGATCGTATGAACATCTTCGTGTTCCAAGATAAAATTACGTTGTTCGTAAATGATCTCACGTTGTTGACGAAGAACATCATCATATTCGAGTAAAGTCTTACGCATATCGAAGTTGACACCTTCCACACGCTTTTGCGCACTGGAGATCGACTTCGTAACGATCTTGGATTCAATCGGAACATCGCCCAATTGTTTAAATAAAGTTTCATAACGTTCACTTCCGAAACGAACCATCAGTTCATCTTGGACAGAGACATAGAAACGGCTGTATCCCGGATCCCCTTGACGACCTGAACGGCCACGTAACTGATTATCGATACGACGTGATTCATGACGTTCACTGCCAAGGACAGCTAAACCGCCAAGTTCGCGTACCCCTTCGCCCAGCTTGATATCGGTTCCGCGTCCGGCCATGTTGGTGGCGATCGTAACGGATCCTTTCAACCCTGCCTTAGCGATAATCTCTGCCTCACGTGCATGATTCTTTGCGTTTAGTACTTCATGACGAACTTTGCGTTGTGTCAGCATCTTACTCACAAATTCACTGGTCTCGACACTGATCGTACCGACTAATACCGGCTGACCTTTCGCATGACATTCAATGATCTCAGCACACAGTGCTTCGAATTTTACTTTTTCACTACCGAATACTGCATCTTGGTAGTCTTGACGGACAACCGGTTGATTGGTTGGGATCTCGAGTACACGCATATTATAGATTGAAAGAAACTCTTCTTCCTCGGTTTTCGCAGTTCCGGTCATACCGCACAACTTTTCATAAAGACGGAAAAAATTCTGATAGGTGATGGTTGCCAACGTACTGGTTTCCTGTTTGATCGGAACACCCTCTTTAGCTTCAATCGCTTGGTGTAAGCCATCCGAATAAGCACGCCCTACCATCAGACGTCCGGTAAACGGATCGACAATAATGATCTGTTGATCCTGAACAACATATTCCACATCTTTCGCCATCGTAAAATTAGCTTTCATTGCCTGATAGATATGATGGACCAAATTTGTGTTTTCGATATTATATAAGTTAGTGATTTTGAAAGCTTTCTCGGCTTTCATCACTCCCTGTTCACTCAACTGAACTGTCTTACCTTTTATATCGATCTCATAATCGGCTGTTTCTTCCAAACTCTTAACGAAACGATCAGCTTGGATATATAGATTCGCTGTTTGTTTCTGGCCACCTGAAATAATCAATGGCGTTCTCGATTCATCAATCAAGATTGAATCGACTTCATCGATCAGGGCTACATGTAAAGGTCGCATAACACGATCCTTCAAACTCGTCACCATATTATCACGTAAATAATCGAAGCCGATTTCCGCATTGGTTGTATACGTAATATCACATTCATACGAAGCACGTTTCTGTTGCGGTGTCATCGTACGGACATTGATCCCCACACTTAAGCCTAAAAACTGATGGATAGCTCCCATCCATTTAGAATCACGAGCTGCCAAATATTCATTGACCGTAACGATATGAACTCCTTTACCACTCAACGCATTTAGATAAACAGGCAGTACCGAGGTCAATGTTTTACCTTCACCGGTCTTCATTTCAGCGATATCCCCTTGATGCAGGACGATACCCCCCATGATTTGGACGAAGAACGGATATTCACCGATCACTCGTTTAGCTGCTTCACGTGCCGTCGCAAAAGCTTCCGGCAGCAGAGCATCCAATGTTTCACCGTTTATATATCTTTCTTTATATTCAGCTGTTTTGGCTTTCAGTTCAACATCACTGAGGGCAGCCATCTTTCCGGCAAAGGCATCTACTTCCAACGCCCTTTTCTTTACAAGTTCCAGACGTTTCTTGTCTTGATTAAAAAATCGATCGAGAATATTATTCACTGGCTTTTCCTCCATTCTGACTATGTTATTGTATCATTATATCAAAGTAAAAAAAAGGTTTCATAATTTCAAAAAAGGCAAACAAAAAGGTTGGATAAATCCAACCCGTTTTGTCTTAGATCTTAACGATATTGTGAGCTTGTAAACCGCGATCGCCGTCTACTAGATCGAATTCAACATCGGCGCCTTCTTCGATAGTCTTGAAACCGTCCATATTCAGTTGTGAATAATGGAAGAATACATCTCTGTCATCAGCTAATTTGATGAAGCCGTATCCCTTTTCTTTGTTAAACTTCTTTACTTTTCCTTGCATGTGCTATTTAAACCTATACCTTTCTTAATGTGTAGTCTACTGCTACGCTAACATTATATATCAAAGCAAATAATAAAGCAATTAATTTGTATTTTTCTTTAAAAACACCTAATTATTCGAGAAAACGCTTACTTTTAATCAATAATGGATGAATACTGACACTCAAACACTGAATTGAAGATGCGTAAGGCAATATCAAGTCGGCGCAAGCCTTCATCGTTGAACCTGTCGTACATACATCATCGACCAACAACACATCCTTACCGATCAGTTCTTCCTTCTTATGAAGGTGAATATGCGACGCAATCGAATGACGAATCAATGGAGAAGAAGCACTTTGTTTAATGTCACTGTCTTTTGTGAGGCAATCGACGATTGGAAGATTCAATTCACAATAAATCGTTTTTACGGCATGAAAGCCTCGTTCTTCGGTTTTCTCAATTGCGGAAGGTACAAGCACAAGTGTACATCCTTTATATCGTTTCCGCAATCGTTTCAGTTGCGGAAACAAGAAGCATCGACTCAGTGTTTCGTCATAACACTCTTTATACTGGTGCATCATAGAACTCATCATCTCATCATAGTGATACAAACCATACACTTGAAGTCCCATCACATCCGCCATCCGGTTGAAAGGATGAAACCGGCTGCGGCATTTACCGCAGATCACATCCTCACTCAACCATAAATCGATCAAGTTCTTCCCGACACTCAAATCATCAAAACAGATCAGACAGAAGCGTTGGCTTTTTTGATGTCGGTGATGCATCGCTGTATTCCTTTCGTTTTTGTGTTAAACAGGAAGAGCACATCACCCTTGGGGTCATCCATACTTCTACCTACCCTTCCGCTGATCTGTGTCAGTGATGATGCATCGAAGACAACGTGGTCAGCGCTCATGACCGCCACCTGGACGTGTGCGAATGTTAGTCCACGTTCCAGTACGGTCGTGCAGATCAGACGCTTGAGTCTCCCTTCAACGAACTGTCTGAGGGTTTCATCGATGTCTGCGCTATGCGATGTCACAGCTTTTATCCGAAAAAGTTTGGCGAGCCGTTCTGCTTGATCAATCGTAGGAACAAAGATCAACTGCGGTGTGCGTGTTCGACGCATCCAAGCCACTAAAATCAAGTTGTGAAGTAGTTTCGGTACTTGAACCAAACGAGGTACCGGTAGACGAGCACCGTGTGGCCTGTGATTGATTTCAATGAGCTCACACTCTTTCTTTTTGACTTTACTCAACAGATCGCTGTCTGGTGTGGCGCTTAGATAGATAAAGGTTCCACGACAAGCCATGCGTGAAAACCCATGCAGAACTTCATTCCCTTTAAAAGGAAAAGCATCGGGTTCATCCAGAATCAGACAATCAAAGGCATGTGGAAAGCGAAAGAGTTGATGAGTCGTGCACACGATCAACTGTCCGGACAATTGGGTGGTATGACCTTCACAAACTTCGCTGACCTGAACACCGGGAAAAGCTTGACGGAAACGTTGGCTCAATTGCAGGACGACTTGTCGGCGGGCGATCGCCACCCCAATCGTTTTTCCTTCCGACAAGAATCTGCGTATTGTTTCCATGACCAATTCCGTCTTGCCCGCACCACAAACTGCCTTGACCAAAATATCTCTTTCGTGAGCCACTTCGGCAATTCTTTGTGAGGCAATCTGTTGGGACAAAGTGAGTTCGAAAGGAAGATCGATCTCAATATCTACCCCGACTGAAAGCACATTCCCTTCGTTTCCGTTATAGGAAATGCACCTCCGACAGATCGTTGTCCCGCGGATCACAACGAAATACTTTGGATCTTGACAGTCACAGCGTGGGCAGTGCATAGCTTCCTCCTTTAAGTATTGTCACTTTCTTCTATGTATCAAGTTGTGGTACTCCTAATAAATGATTGATTCATTTAAACTGAATACATGCGAAATAAGGTGATCCTTTGTGTGAAATTTCTTTCATCACCGTTACGGTCATTTCAATATGTTTAACCATGATAGAAGTGTAATGTACTAAGTATAAATAGAGGGCAAACGTCTCTGTCTTCAAATCCTTATTTATCCTTCAGCCGCTGAATACAAGCTGATTGATCCATTTCGAAAGAGGAAAACAAATGAACAAAAAATTAATCTTGGTCGCTTCAAGCGCCGCGCTACTATTCTCACTGAGTGCCTGTACCGCAAAAACTTCGACGCCTAGCGCAACAACGACGACACCGGCTACTACTACAACAACGCCGGCTACCACAACGACTCCCGCAGAGAAAACGTTTACCGCTGCCGAACTAGCTAAATTTAATGGAAAGAATGGAACTAAAGCTTATGTTGCGATCAACGGAACTGTCTATGATGTAACCAACGTTAAAGGATGGAATAGTGGTTCACATAATGGTGTCTCGGCTGGTAAAGATATCACCGCTGCCTTCCAGAGTTCCCCACACAACGCTTCTACATTAGGTGGAATCCCGGTTGTGGGTAAATTGGTTTAATTACCTGATCTTCGTTTCAATTAACTCACGGAGTACGCTCCATGAGTTTTTTTATGTGTCGATCGATCGAAAAACCTGTGCTTTTCGAGGTAGCTGCCTTACAATATTGAGAGGAAGAAGGTTGATTATGGAAAAAACAAATGCGCTGCGAGCACTTGATAAAGCTCATATATCCTATATTCCATATACATATTCAGTCGAAGATGGAGCCATCGATGGGCTTAGTGTTGCCTCTAAAATCAACAAAGATCCATCACACGTAGTTAAAACGATTGTTTTGATCAGCCCGCACGCAGCTGTTTATGTAATGATCGTGAATGTTGCGGATGAGATCGATCTTAAAAAAGCAGCAACTCTGGTCCATGAAAAGAAACTCGATTTATTACCGGTAAAGGATCTGATGAAGACAACAGGGTATCTACGCGGTGGATGCAGTCCAATCGGAATGAAGAAAGAATACCCTCTTTATATCGATGAATCCTGCCGAGAGCTTACTACGATTGTTTGTAGCGGTGGAAAGATCGGCTTACAAATCGAAGTAGCCCTGCGTGATCTTGTGGCTTATACTCACGCTCAGATTGCTTCACTCAAAAAGGAGAATCCCAATGAAACCTATTAAACTAACACAACGCATGGCTGTGCCTGCTGATCTAACCGAGATCGAACGTCTGATACGAGAACTAGCCGCCTACGAAAAGATGAGTGATCAAGTTTCATTTACCACCGAAACACTGTATGATTCTCTCTTCATAAAAAAACAAGCTGAAGTACTGCTTGTTTGTACAGAAGAATCGATCGTCGGATACGCTATCTTCTTTACTTCCTTTTCTACTTTTGTGGGAGCCGGATGTTTATATCTGGAAGATCTGTATGTCAGTCCGGCTTATCGAAAAATGGGTATTGGTAAGAGTTTGTTTGTTTCATTGGCTGCCATCGCCAAAAAGCGCACTTTTCGCCGCTTGGATTTTGCTTGTCTGAAGTGGAATCAGTCTTCACTCGATTTCTATCAGGTCATCGGAGCTCGTATTATGGATGAATGGCATTTATTACGTCTGGAAGAAGAGGCTCTTCTTCAACTGGTCGAACTTAATACTCAGATTCCGTGGGCCAAGGGCTCATCTTATTTCCAGTAACAAGAAAAGCTCGTTTCGCTAATTTGGCTAGCGGTGTATCCGCTAGGCTATCACTATAGAAATCATTGATTCTCACATGAGGAAATTGGTGCTTCAATCGAAGCACTTTTTCTTCGCCATAACAATTAAGTCCTGAATATTTACCTGTATTCTCATCAACTATTGACGCAATATAACAAACATTCAATTTATCCATGATCGGTTTCAACATAAATTCAGGGGATGCCGAAATGATGATGTCATCATCACGCCGTGTTGTCGCATAAAATTTTTTGATCTTTTTTGATTTCTTAGCCCAGAATCGATTCACCCTACGATCCATATTATCTACCGAGGTGAAATAGGAATAAAGTACTTCCTTCATCTGTGTCTTTGTGATACGATGCATTTTATAGTTGATTGACGCAATTAGTTGTTTTGGTAGGTACTTTATCAAACGCTGATCATTCACTAAGTTATAGAAATAAAAATCAACAGAACTGTCCCCGTGATAGATCGTCTTGTCGAAATCATACACGTTAACCCATATCGCTTCCGGATCCATTTCAGGTTCAAGCGTAGTTACGATCGTTTTACTTTTTTTAACTAATTGACGTAAGTTGAAATAACTCATGATTCCCAATGCAAGATAGTAAAGCACCCATAAATGGAAGATGAGATTGAGAATCGATGCAGTATTTAACCCTGTTCTAACAAACATCCCCAACATAATTGTATCAAACGCAAATAAAGCGAAAGCCGGTAGTAGCCAAGATGCCTGTTTTTTTGAAAGAATATAGCACGCATAATAGGATAACAGCAAGCAGAGCGCATAGCTGAGACTTGCGATCAAATACCAATCAATAGCAGCTTCACTATGGAAAAGAATGCCGATTTGTAACGCAAATTGCGGCACAAAAGCGGATAATACGACTGGAAAGCCCCGATAGTAACTGCTCATTATCATTGTGAAAGTTGTTAAAACAACCATCACTAAGAGATTTCTACGCGCGAAGAGGATGCTTTTTTTAAATTTACCAATTTGATTTTCCATTGTTCCCTCGATTCTACATGTTTTTATTTTACCACACCCATGATTGACTGTATCCCTTTCGCAGATGAAAAAAGATGCACACTGGCGCATCTTTAGTTAAATATCATAGTAATCCGGAAGTTCATCTTGAGCAGTTAGCATTGACTCTTCATTTTCTTTGATCAATAGTTTCTTCAGTTTAGATCCAGCATCGACCGCGATCACCAAATAATAGAGTAACCATACATGAAATAACATATTAATGATCGTCGTGATATCCATCGCAGGCAACATAAAGTAAAGATAGGCAATCGTGTCGATCGCAAATAAAACGAGTGCTGTTTTAAACCAATTATAGTTCGTTTTGGTTTTGACATAACACAAGATGTAGGTTCCCGCCATGATCACAAATCCACCTAATCCCAACAACAATATCAGCACACTTCCGGTTTCTCCGTAATTCAAAACACCCAGTAAAAGTGAAAGCTGCGGAAGAAATGCGGAAAATGGAAAGGAGATCGATGTCTTGAGTGTATATAATAAAATATTGACGCCTGTCAAAATCATCATCATCATCAGGTTGCTTCTGCCTGAAATGATCTGTCGGATATAGCGTTGTTTTTGCGTCATCCTGTGTTCCCCCACTTCTATTACTCCCATTTTAACACAAAAAAAGATGGTGTTGTGTCGGATGTTGCTAAGTCTGTCGTAAGTAAATGATCAACTCTTGTCATAGACCGGAAGCTGTATCTCAAATTCAGAGCCCACATTGAGCGTACTATTTACCGAAATCGTTCCTCCGCTGATATCAATCACTGATTTCGCCAGCGAAAGTCCCAAGCCGAATCCTTCTTCATTGTTTTTTTCTTTGACACGATAGAAAGGCTCAAAGATCTTTTCTTGATCCTTCTGTGCGATTCCTTTACCGGTATCTTTCACTTGAATGATAATCATGGCTTTTTTTTCTACACAGTTGATCTGCACTTCGCCGCCTTCTTTATTGTATTTGATCGCATTCTCGATGATATTGTAGAAAGCCCGATAGAGTAAAACGTTATTCCCCATGATCGGAGTTACCGGTTTTGTTTCGCAATTCAAAGTGATTTTTTTCTTTGCGGCGAGGAGTGATAAATCATCGGCGACATCATTCAACACTTCATCCACATGAACTGAGTCATCCAGGTTGGCACTTTCTTGTTGGATCGTATCTAACAATGTATCGACCAAGGCATTCATCTTTCGAACCGTCAGTTCAACGATTTTCAATGTGTTCTGATAATCATCGATCGTTTTTTCATCTTGATCATTCAACACATCGATATTGGCTTTGATGATCGCTAATGGTGTTTTGAGTTCATGCGCAACACTCGCATTGAAACGTTTTTGGGATAATACCGCATTATTGAGTTTAGCCAACATCGCATTAAAAGATACGGTCAATTCACGAACTTCATCACGCGGTCCTTCGACTGCCAATTTTGGTGATTCATTTGCAGTGCCGGCACGATGGACATTCTCATTGAGTTTTCGAAGAGGTGATAACGTTCTGCCCGAAATCACATACGCACTTATACCACCCACCGTAATTGTCATGATCAACAGTAAGAAAGAACTATAAAGAAGCTCATTACTGGCTTTACGAACGATCGCTTGAACTTCACTTAGTGTAAGCGTTGTTTTCTGACCTATCGAATAGTCCGGTGTCCCACTTGCGTCGTTCCCTTTGATCGATGTATCACTTTGAATTGATTCAACCGAACCGATAAAATTTTTCGTTAATAATGGTAATCGACTGCCGATATATGAATTCATCAGCACTAGTAAAAGGACACTGGAAAAACCCATCACAAGGATGGAAGACAACGTGATTCGACTTCTCAGTGACATTTTACGTTTCATACAGTTCTCTTTCTATTCGGTGTTAAAAATATACCCGGCACCTTTCACAGTACCGATAAAATCAGCTTTCCCGCTGACGTTCAACAATTTCTTGCGCAGTGAGTAGATATGAACGCGCATCACTTCGCTGAAGGGATCTGCCTCATCATTCCACACATTTTCAAATAGTTCTTCCGAACTTACGATCCTTCCCTTATTTTGGATCAAATGGTTCAAGATCGCATATTCCTTTAGTGTCAGAACCAGTTCGGTTTTCTTATATGAAATTTTCTTGGCCGACAGATCGATTTCGAAATCACCGGCAATGATATTGTTGGGTTTAGACGTAAAGTCACGACGTAAAAGAGCTCGTATCCTTGCCTTGAGTTCTTGAAAATCAAATGGTTTCGTTAAGTAATCATTCGCTCCCAGATCCAATCCATGGATACGATCTTCGATGGAACGATTCGCAGAGACAATTAAAACGCGCACATTCGGGTTTTTCAAACGTACTTGTTTCAACACCTCGAGTCCGCTGAAATCGGGTAGATTAAGATCGAGTACGATCAAGTCATACTCATTGATATCGGCCAGTTCAGCAGCATCCGTACCGTTTTGGGCACAGTCGATCGCATAACCGTCTTTCTTTAACCCTTTCTCTAGGGCAGCAAGGATATAGATTTCATCTTCCACTAATAAGAGTCGCACAAGATTCACCCTTTCATGAGTCGCAGAGTAAGTTCATCTAGCATTATTATACATCAATCTATTGAAAGTATACCATTCGCTACGTTAAGCCAACGTTAATCTACCGTTGAAGTTGCGCTTATGTTTTATTTTATATCCAAAAAAAAGACGCCGAAGCGTCTGATTTATTTAGCTGCATCAATCATCAATTGACATAGTTGATTCGAGAATTCTAATGGATTTTCAATCGTGAAACCTTCGATTAATAAAGCTTGATTATAAAGTAGTGCTGCGTAAGGTTTTACTTTCTCCGGATCCCCTTCGTAAATACGATTGAGGGCTTCGAAGATCGGGTGCGAACCATTGATTTCCAAGATTCGACCGGCTTTCATTTCCCCTGTATTCTCCGGCATCTGTGCGAGTACTTTTTCCATTTCAAAGGAGAGACCGTCACTGCTTACCAAACATACCGGATGATTCTTCAGTCGTGATGAGAGACGAACTTCTTTGACCTGTGAACCCAGTGCTTCTTTCAGTAGAGCTAACAGGCCTTTACTTGCTTCAGCTTTCTTTGAGATTTCTTCTTTTTCTTCTTCATCGGCGATATCTAAATTACCTTGATTGATCGCTTTGAATGTTTTTTCTTTATACGTTCTGAGTACCTGTAAAACAAATTCATCCACATTCTCAGTGAGATATAAGATCTCATAACCTTTTTCTTTGACCCATTCGGTTTGCGGAAGAACATCACATTTCTCGATCGTTTCTCCGGAAACATAATAGATCTCTTTTTGGTCATCCTTCATATGAGCTACATATTCATCCAAACTGACCCATTTTTTATCGGTCGATGAAGTGAACAAAAGCAGATCTTCCAACAATTCACGTTTCGAACCATAGTCCTGATAGATACCGTATTTGATTTGAAGTCCGAAATTTTTCCAGAAAACCTCATATTCTTCACGTTCTGTCTTCAACATTCCCAACAGTTCACTTTTGATCTTCTTTTCGATTCGATTGGCAATGACTTTCAACTGACGATCGTGTTGTAACATTTCCCTGGAAATATTGAGGGATAGATCAGGACTGTCAACCAGTCCTCTGACAAATCGGAAAGCATCTGAAATCAGTTCTTTGGCTTTATCCAGAATAAACACATTACGACTATAAAGTTGTAATCCCTTTTCATATTCGGCTGAATAGAAGTTGAATGGGACATGACTCGGGATAAACAATAACGCATCAAACGAGACTGCACCTTCTAGATTGGTATGGATAACACGTTGTGGTTTCTCGTAATCCGAGAACTTTGCTTGGTAGAAATCATCATACTCTTCCGGCTTGATATCTGCTTTCGAACGTTTCCATAATGGAATCATCGAATTTAGTGTTGTTGCGACAAGCTTGGTTTCTGTTTCTTCGCTGTCTTCTTTTGTTTCTACTTCTTCAATATCCATAATGATCGGATATCGGATATAATCGGAATATTTCTTAACTAGTTCACGGATCTCTTCTTGGTCTAAATAGAGGTTATATTTCTCGTCTTCTGTTTCATCCTTCAAGTGCAACAAAACGGTAGATCCGTTACTTTCCAAGGCGATTTCTTCGGTACGATACCCATCTTCGCCATCAGAGATAAAATGAACTCCTTTTTCTCCGTGAACACTATGACTGAAAACTTCAACTTTTTTTGAAACCATAAATGCTGAATAGAAACCAACACCGAATTGGCCGATGATGTCGACTTCTTCAGTTTTCTTTTCGTTATCTTCAAGGGCTTTCTTGAAAGCTAACGAACCACTCTTGGCGATCGTTCCTAGATTATCTTCGATTTCTTCCTTGGTCATACCAACACCATTATCCGAAATAGCAAGTGTTCGGTTCTCAGGATCGATCGTGATCTTGATTTGAAGCTTCGTGCGGTCAACTTGCGGTAATTCTTCATTCAATGAAAGAAAGTAAACTTTATCCAAGGCGTCACTGGCGTTTGAGATCAGTTCTCGTAAGAAAATTTCCTTGTGCGTATAGATGGAGTGGATCATCATCTCCAGTAAGCGTTTGGATTCTGCTTTAAATTGTTTTTTTGTACTCATTTTTCCTCCTGTTAGCACTTAATACAATAGAGTGCTAAATTGAATATACTCTATTTTTATGGTTTTTTCAAGTACCCATGCTTAAAGAATGAGTGTTTTTTTTAGATTTCTCCCCCTAATATATATGCAGAAACAAAATGAATATAATTTTTGTATCACTCTTGTTTTGATTCCGTATTTATTTTTGAGGTTTATAAACGATATTCCGCTGATAAGTTAGAATTTTCAACTTTTGGTGTCGATTGAATGTGACATTCACCTCTATATGTGATATAATGCCACAGTGATTTAGGTCACAGACAGGATGATCAGTCCTGTATTTTTATGAAAGCGAGAAATGAATGAAATTTAATGAATTAAACTTATCCCCCGACGTGCTTAGAGCCATAGAAGATTGTGGCTATACGGATGCAACCTATATCCAGGAAACATGTATCCCTCTTATGATAGAGGGTAAAGATGTTATTGGACAAAGCCAAACGGGGACCGGGAAAACAGCAGCCTACGGACTGCCACTGATTGAAACAATCGTTCCCAACGACAGAAAGCGCCCGCAAGCGCTAATTATGTGCCCCACGCGTGAGTTGAGTATCCAGGTTACAGAGGAACTGCGTAAGTTTGCCAAATATAAGAATGGAATCAGAACTGTCTGTATCTACGGCGGTCAACCGATTTCCATCCAAATTCGTGAATTGAAACAAGGGGCCGACATTATTGTCGGTACACCCGGTCGTATCAAAGACCACATGGCACGCGCTACGTTACGCTTCAGCGATTTGAAAGTACTTGTACTGGATGAAGCTGATGAAATGCTGAACATGGGGTTCAGAGAAGAAATCGAAGACATCATCAAAGATATTCCGGCAGAACGCCAAACTGTTCTGTTCTCGGCTACTATGCCAAGATCGATTCTGGAAATTACTTCACAGTACCAGAATTCACCGGTTCATATCAAAACACCGCAGAGCGAATTAACAGTATCGATGATCGAACAGTTAGTTTATGAAACGAATCAAGGTCAAAAACAAGATCTTTTGGTTCAGTTACTAGAACTATACCGTCCGGTACAATCCATGATCTTCTGTAACACGAAGAAAATGGTCGATGATGTAACAAGCTTACTGCTTGCCAAGGGTTACGGCGCTGCCGCAATTCATGGCGACATGAAACAGGAAATGAGAAGTTTAGTTATGGAGAAATTCAAAGCTAAAAAGATCAGCGTCCTGGTAGCCACTGACGTTGCCGCACGCGGTATCGACATTGACAACATGGATATCGTATTCAACTTCGATCTTCCACAGGAAATCGAATATTATGTACATCGTATCGGTCGTACAGGACGTGCCGGAAATACCGGAATGTCCATCACCTTCGTCACACCAAGACAACGCAACCTGATCCACGTGTTGGAAAAGTTGACCAAGGCGACTATTACCCGCAAACCTTTGCCGACATTAGCTGAAATCCAAGAAATCAAATTCACACAGATGAAGAAAGAAGTTCGTACTCTTCTTGAAAAAGATGTACCGGCTGAAGTCAAACGCATCGTTGAGGAATTGGTTGACGAAGGATTCACACAGGAAGAACTGACAAGAGCTTTACTCTTTAAGATCCTGGGTAGCGATGTATTCAGAGAAATCAAACGTCCGATCGATACACAACGTACGGTTACTCACAGAGGGTTAAGTACGATCACGATCGATGTCGGAACCAAACAAGGCATCTCTGCTTCTCATATTCTGAGTGCAGTTGCTGAAGCTAGCGGTATCGACGGAAGAGAAATCGGAAAGATCCGAATTCAAGAACGTCTTACCACCGTCGAAGTACCGACTCAACATGACGCATTCGTTGTGGAAGAGTTAAACAAGACAACGATTAAAGGATTCCCAATCCATGCGAAGATTTCCGAAACGAAAACATCCCATGATTCAGGAATGTACAAAGATCGCAATGACAGAGCCCCTCGTCGTAACCCGTATTCTTCATACGGTGACAAGTCATCAGCTCCTTACGGTGATCGTAAACCTTCTTCCGCAACCGGAGAACGTAAACCTTATGCCGGTGGAGAACGCAAGTCCTCTTACGGCGGAGAACGTAAACCCTACGAAGGCTCAGAACGCAAACCTTACGAAGGTTCAGATCGCAAATCCTCTTACGGGGACAATCGCAGATCGACTTTCGGAGATGATCGTAAGTCTTCCGAGAGTACCCACGAACGTAAACCTCGTTCAACTGAAGGTTCATTGAAGTAAACGAAGTAAGCAGCAGAAATGCTGCTTTTTTACTGTCTTGTTTTATTTATTCAGCTAATCTTTGAGTTCACTTATTCCATTCTTGATTTACAATCTGCCATTTATTTCACTCATCTTCTTATTGTTTTATTTAACTCTTTTTAAATTCGCGTATATATAAAACACTAAACACTAAACTGATCAATGTGATTGAGCCATAGATCGGAATAATCGTATAGTTGGCTGCAATCCCGTAAAAGGGTGCACACAATTCACCTATCGTAACAGATAGTATGAGGGTAACTATTTTTATCAAAGCAATCCCAGCTAAGATATTACCATAGGGTTTGTTTCGAAAAAGCTGTAATGCGATTATCCCTAACGTCGGCATAATGAGACATAAATCAAATACGAATACAGAATAGAACACGGGTCTACTATTCTTTAATGCACTTGGTATTAGTTGACTTAACCATAATGGTGTAAAAATTAAGATAATAACAATAAAGAAAATTCCCATCGAAATTCTAAGTATTTTAGGTAACTGGTAGTTGCCTAATTCATTACTTTCGAAGCAAGTAAGCCCATAAATCAAACTATATAAAGAAAGGATGAAAATTATCATATAAACAGGATAGAGTATCGTATATGAACCACCACTTACAAATAAACCATAGCTATAAAGAAAGTAGCTTGTTAAACCTAAAATCGCTATAAATGTTTTTTTACCTTTTTTCATCAAATAAACAATCGAACATAGCGCTAAAATAATCGCGGCCGGAACAGATATTAAATCCTGTGAAAATGTTCCTATTAATAACTCCTTGAAAAACACTCCTGACAAAATAGCATCATTATACACACTCTTATCCAACAAGCCTTTTAACGCAGCAAATAAAGCAAAAGCGGATAGTAAAAGCGTCATGATCGCTGTAAAGCGACTTTTAGATAGTTTGATCATGTTCATTCTCCCTTAATTTAATTGATCCACTATGAGATTGTTAGGCTCGATAATGTTTTTCATGATGAGATATAAGGAATACATAATTATGATATTGAGGACAGGAATAAGGACTAAAATAGCAACGCCAACTTCAACTCCGGCCAATACTTGTCCTATTACCATTGCTGTTAACGCTGTTAACATGGTAATTCCTTTTACCGTGACAACCGTTGATAATAAATAACCAAAGGCGTTTCTTTTAATTAAAAGGATGCCCGCTAAAAATGCTGTAGGTACAACAAATCCCAGATCCATCGCTTGTATAACTAAGGTTGTATAATGCTCTAAAACGATGGGAGCAGTATCGCTCAGTATAGTTGGTGTTACAATTCCAAGCCACATAAAGCCAAATATCACTCCAATGCAGATGAGTAAACCACCAACGAACTTCACAGGCAACTTCTCATTAAAAGAAGTACTTAACTTTTCGATATCAAATGACATCATCGTTAATACAAAAGCAAAGAAGCTTGCTGACATCAATAGAACATCAATTAAAAAGAATGGGTTAAACATTGATAGAAACGAATACGAGGTGTATGTGTATAAGAAGTATGCGATCGTACCTGCTAGCAGAAGTTTTCCTTTAAGTAATCCTTTTCGATATAAATATAGCGAGACAAGTAACAAAGGTATCCCTAAGAATAATGTAACAACATCTTGGGCAATAGCTTGCGAAGCTGCTGAAATGGAATCATTTTGATATAACCCCTTCCCGGAAATGGTAACAGTTGTATTATGTACTGTTTTGAAATCATACGGACCTTTGCCTTGACTTGAAAACGCTCCGTAGGCAGATGCAACTACCGCAACTATGGCAATTAGTAGTACGAGTCTGCTAATTGATTTTTTGAATTTCATAATGTTCCCTCACTTTTTCTTACTGACAACTTTTCATGAGCTAGACCATTCATCATGGATTTTATATGTTGGTTGATTAGCTTTTCTTTTTGTTCTTCAGAAATACTCTTTTCGATTATTAATCTAATAATTAAACCAAAAGTGGCTGTCCAAAGAAGTTGAGCAGTTAACTCTATATCAGTATCACTTAGTGTAGGGTTCTCATAATATTCTTTCACTATCTTACATAGAACTCCGATGGCTTGCCGTTTAAGAGAGGCACCCTGAAATAAAACAGAGGTATGAGCCAAAATGCTTTCGGAGGTATTCAACATAATATTCATATATTCATCTGGCATTTGAAGTGCGATTTCAATGAATTTTCTTGACGTTTCCTTGAGCTTTTGTTCTGGTTCATTGTCTTTAGAATAAACAGAAGATAAAGCACCAACGATTTTCTTGTAGTTCTCTTCCATTAAACGATTAATAATTTCGTCCTTATCTTTAAAGTAGTGATAGATTATAGCCGGCGAGTAATCAATTACAGATGTAATTTTTCGAATGGATAATCCGTTTATACCCTCCTTGGCTACAATTTCCTGTGCTGTAGCTAAGATAAGATTTTTTATTTCTTCTTGCTTTACTACCTGTCGTTCTTTACTCATTTGTTTACCCCATTTCAACGTGTTACTTACATAAATCTATTCAGTTATCAAACACCATTCATTTATTGAACACTGTTTAATTTTATTATAGTTATTTATTTTACGATGTCAATAGACGAATCAGTAGTTTTATATAAACAACTGACTATTTACGTTAGTCAGCCTACTAAAGCCGTGATATCGTTATCCGATATGAATAGAATCTTTCTTGTCTATCCACCTTATTGATGATCAGCATTTAAGGGTATATCAGGAATTTACCCATCTTATAAAAAAAAGATCATGGCTCTGATCTTTTTTACTACTTTTGTTAATTATTGATGATTGTAAATTGAATCTAATTCTTTTCTCAAAAAGAGCGAAGAATCTTTACAGATCTTTTCCCAATCGGAAGGTGCTTTGTACCAAAACTCAGCTACAAACATTCTTACTCCCAATTCTTTGAAACATTCGATTGCCGAGTGGAACTTTACATGTCCATCGCCGTAATGCATATCACGATAAACTCCCGGTTCAGTTTCTTTTAAATGAGCAGCCAAATAATGACCGTTCCCCAATCGAATATCCGCTAGGACATCATGATGATAGATCAATGATGCATTGGTTAAATTACCCAAATCAGGATAGACTTGAAGATAACAAGAATCAACTTCATTCACATAGTGCATCGATTTAGCGACCGTATCCATAAACGGTGTTTCCATCGTCTCAAACCCCATCGGTATGCCATAGCGGGCGGATAGTTCGACACACTTCTTTAGATTGTTTGAAAAGCGTGTGCGTGTACCCTCATCACTCGTTTCATAATAGACATCATAGCCAGCCAATTGGATAAACCGAACACCTAAACGACTGGCTAGTAGAAGTGCTTTCTCCATGATGATCAATGCTTTTTCGATCGTCTTCGCATCATGCGAACCCAATGGATATTTACGATGAGCACTCAAACAGATTGAATGAATCGGAACATCCGTTACTATGATAGCGTCAATTACTTCGTTGATTTCAGTTTCTGTCCAGTCCAGTCGAGCTAAACGAACATCGGTTTCATCGATACTGATCTCTAAATAATCAAATCCTGCTTGTTTAACTGAATTCAGACGCGTTGTCCAATCCAATTCCAATGGCATGGCTTTTTCATATAAGCCTAAGCGATAGTCACTCATTTGTGTCCCTTTTGGCCATAATAGGCATTGGGTCCATGTTTTCTGTGATAGTGTTTATCCAAAAGATCTTGTTGAATGCGTAAGTTGGCTCCAGCCATCATAGTATCGTGCCAAGCCATCATCGCTACTTCTTCAAGAACAACAGCATTCTGAACTGCTTGAACAGGTGTTTTACCCCAAGTAAAAGGAGCATGAGAATACACAAGGACACCCGGCATCGCTATCGGATCTGTTTCACCTAATGTTTCGATGATCACATTCCCGGTTTCTGCTTCATAATCAGCATCGATCTCCGCTTTAGTTAGCGGCCGAGTACAAGGAATATCGCCATAAAAATAATCGGCGTGCGTTGTTCCAAGTGCCGGAATATTCTTTCCTGATTGAGCCCATATGGTTGCCCAACGAGAATGGGTATGGACGATTCCACCTAATTCGGGATATTTGCGATACAACGCTAAATGAGTGGGTGTATCGGAAGAGGGATTCAATTTTCCTTCAATGACTTTGCCATCCAGATCGACGAGCACGATGTCTTCAGCTTTCATGGCGTCATAACTGACACCTGAAGGTTTGATCGCAACGATTCCGCTAGCCCTGTCAAAGCCCGATACATTGCCCCAGGTAAGGGTTATTAACCCGAATTTAGGAAGTAACAGATTCGCCTCTAAAACTTCTTGTTTTAGCTTCTCTAACATGATTATTCTCCGTCTTTGGTGACTGTATAGAGTACACCTTCACCTTTTTCACGATTCGCTACTAAGATAAGATCATCATTGGCACGATGGATGACACAGATATTACTAGGTCCGCCACCCTTTTCAATGATCGTTTCCTTGAATGTTAATGGACTTTTTGATGTACATTGAAGCATAAACAATTCTTGATCGATACGGCGTACACCGCCGATGATCGTTGGTTCTCCAGCTAAATTTCCAGCCCACACGACATGAGCGAAATCGATTGGATGAGGATATGAATAAACGACTTTATATTCACCATTGATTTTCTTGTTGATATTGAAACCTGTACCGTGAAAAGGTTCGATCGTAATGAGTTCATCTTCTCCGTCTTGGTCGATGTCGTAAACTGCGATATCGCTGACACGACGATCTAAGATCTGATCGACTTTCCACTTATCGCTTGATGTTTGCGGTGGAACAGCCACAAATACGCCTTCATCACAGGTGACATACGAAGCTTGCAGTCCTTGATAGTAGCCGCGATAGTAACCATGATTACGAGTACATCCATCTTTGATCGATTTTAGTTCGATCGGTTGACTCAGATCATCAGGTAATACACTGACTAGTATTTTACCTGGATTCGACCAGTCGTCACGATCTTCTTTGGATGTAGCTAAAGTACACACAACGAGGTAATTCACTTCGCCGGCACGTAATACATCAAAGCGATGAACATAAGGAATATCCATCAACGGTTTAATCACCCATTTACCATCAACATAACTTCCATGTACTAAGGTTGCCAATTTTGAATCAAATGTCGGGTAAAAACGTTGAACCGCTAAGAATTCACCTTTCTTACCTGGGATTACGATAATTGACATCGTTCCGCCCGGTTGATCCCAGACAGTTTCCTGTTGCGAGAAATCATCGCCGTAGAAAGCCATGCAGGCGCCTTGTCCTTCTGTCGCATAAAGCAGTTTAAGCTGATTGTCTACTTCGATTCCCTGCACCGCATAAACACGGAACAGGTCCAGTAGTTTCTTTCGTTCGAATTTCATTGTGTTCTCCTTAAATTAAATACCGGGGATTGTTGTCCCCGGTATGGTTTACTTAATACCTGCCGCGAGCAGTTTCTCTTCAATTTCAACTTCCGAGAGAATGTTGCGCAGTCCTATGATAGTAACGCCGCTCTCTTTTGCCCGATCAAACATGCTGATAAAGTTCAGGGGGCAAAAGACAACATTGAATTGAGTCGCAGAACTTTTCCCTTCGGATAACGAGCAGTGGTGGATCGATGCCGGAATTTCCAATTTCTTAAGAACTTTTTCAACCTTCAGTTTGATCATCAGGCTACTTCCGGCTCCGTTTGCACAAGCTACGATTACTTTTAACATGTTGACTCCTCCTTAGCCTATTCGGCTTTTTTATTCTTTACGTATTGAGCGTAGTCGTCAGTGATCAAGAAGTAGTTTTCTTTATTACGAGCATATTGGATCTGCGGGATAGCCAACAGAACCAAGACAACGATCGCAACACCGATAAATTGACCATACTTCATCGCAACTGCGATTACCGGCCATACGGTTGCCCAGTCAAACATACCCAGGTATCCGCCGAATTTGGCCAAACCAATGAATTGAACAACGAAGGCACTTCCGAAAACTTGGATAAGACCGGAGATGAACGGGAACAACATAGCAGCTTTGATACCGCCTTTATTGTTGGCGAATACAGCGATCGTAGCGTTATCGAAGAAGACCGGAACGAATCCGGCAATGATAAGAACCGGGCTCTTGAATGCGATTAATGTAAGGATTGCCAAGAATTGACCCAATGCACCAAATAGGAATCCAATAGTTACAGCATTCGGTGAACCGAAACCGTAAACAGCAGCACAGTCGATACCGGCAACAGCACCCGGTAATAACTTAGTTGAGATACCCTGGAAAGATTGTGTCAGTTCGGTAACGAACATTCTGACGCCTAATTGAAGTATACTCAGATAAACTGCGAAATTCAAGGATGTTGTAAGAATGTAGAAGAAGAAACTCTTGCCAGCTCCAAGGAACTTAGCCGCAATTAACCATTCTTTACCTAAAATCAATAAGATAGCTCCGAAGAAGATCAACATCAATACAGATGTAGCAACAACGTTTTCATTGAAGATCGATAAGAAACCAGGGAATGTGTAATCTTCTAATTTCTTAGAATTTTTCCCGAATTTGGAAGCTAATTTACTGAATAGAGCTAAACCGAACATTTGTTGATGAGCGACACAGAAGCCAGCACCATCGGTTAATTCTTGTGTAATTTCAACGGTAAGGTTAGAACCAACCGCCCAATAAGTACCCAGTATTATTCCCATCAAAAGCAGTACTTGTGTATTGCCTAACGCTGGGAAAGCAAACAAGATAATCCAGAAAGCGGTTGAAGCTTGTTGAACTTGTACGTGTCCGGTCGTAAAGATTGAACGGATCTTGGTATATTTTCTGAAAGCAACCAACAAGATATTGAAGACCATCGCGATAAGCAGAAGAAGCATAACCTGCGAGAATGTGCGATTAAATGTCTCCGGTAAACCGGCTGATACGGCGTTTTGTCCGAAATAAGGATCGATAACGACAGCAGATAGTTTAAATCTAGTGGCTAATCCAACCAAAATAGGACGGAAATTGTTGACCAATCCACCTGATCCTACCCCCAAGACCAAGTAACCGACGGTCGCTTTGATAAAGCCGGCAAACGACTCATACCAAGGACGACGTAACAACACATAACCTACAAGAACAATCAAACCAATGAAGAATGCAGGGACTTGGAGAATATTTGTCGCGAAATATGTCCAAATGTTTAATAAGAAATCCATAGTTTCCTCCTTTA
The DNA here is from genome assembly GCA_038204785.1 of Erysipelotrichales bacterium. Lineage (GTDB taxonomy): Bacteria > Bacillota_I > Bacilli_A > Erysipelotrichales > Erysipelotrichaceae > GWE2-51-13. The sequence goes on along the minus strand of JBBRCP010000004.1, from coordinate 10,508 downwards.
TTTTAAAAGATTTCCTCTTTTAAATTTATGTTAAGACTTACAAGAATGATTTAAACGGAATATTCGGCTCTTCATTAAAAGCATCTTCGAAACCACGTGGATGATGATACTCGCGTTTATTCGCATCGAGCGGATACGTGAATTTTCCACCAACCTGCCAGATGAACGGAACGAAGGTATACTGCATGCGATACTTCCTCATATCATACAAAGCCAATATCTCACTCGGGTCAGCCATCATATTTGTCCAGAGATCGTGATGGAAAGGAATCACTACTTTCGTCTTGAGTGCTTCCGCCATACGCAGAATATCTGAACTTGTCATCTTATCGGTCAGACCGCGTGGGTTTTCCCCAAATGATCCAAAGGCAACGTCGATCACATGATCATTACCGTGTTTAACGTAATAGTTGGAATAGTGGCTATCCCCACTATGGTAGATGTTACCACCCGTGGTTTTAAACAGATAGTTAACAGCACGATCATCCATATCGGTTGGACAAACGCCAACCAAATTATCAGGTGACGGATTCGTGATCAGTACAGTACGATCAAATGAATCCAATACAACGATTTCGACATCTTTGATTTTTACGATATCACCTGGTTTGACGATCATGCAACGATCGGCCGGTACACCCCATTTGATCCATTGTTCAACACACGTTTTAGGACCGATGAAAGGTACGGTATTCGCACAATTCTTCATAACTGCAGCAGCGAAGTTAACATCGATATGGTCATTGTGATGATGCGTCGCTAGTACTGCATCGATTTCTTTAACCGCAAACGGATCTAACACAAACGGTATCGCACGTAAATTCGGTTGAAGATCGCGTCCACCGCTCATTCTGGCCATCTGATGAGATGGATCCATTTGTTTTACTTTTTTGGTACGTTTTCCGTTACCATTCCAGAAGTCGACAGTTAGATTACATCCTTTTTCACTCTTTAACCAAATGCCCGTACAACCTAACCACCACATTGCTACTGTTCCCGGTTTAACAACTTCTTCTTCGATTTCTTCGTTGAGCCATGTTCCCCACTCAGGGAAGGTGCTGAGGATCCAAGATTCTCGTGTGATTTCATCAATTTTGCTCATATTTTTCTCCTTTTTATTGTAAACGTTCAGATTGTTCATTTAATAATCGAATATCTTGATCTGCAGTTACATAATAGCCGATAAAAAGGTAAATAACAAGATTCTTATATGATTAGTTGTTCTCTTATATGAACGGTTGATGGTTTTTTATCAAATGTAAGCGTTTATAACTGTTATTATCCTTATATATACTTGACTAATGTTCACTTAGTTCATATAATAGCCTTGGAGGTTCCCATAATGAAGAAAATCAACTACCCTGAAGTCAGCAAAATGTTGCTTAACATCCTTATCTATCTTATCTTCCTTATTTATATGATCAACCTTATTATTACGTCTCCACAAACAGGAACAAAATTGCTTTATTCATTTATCCTTGTTGTCTTTCTGGGATTCGCCATTTGGTATGAGGTACTTAAGCAACTCTATCGCAAAGCACTTACCTTATTATTGTTTGATTGTGATCCGGATAAATCATTCAGCACCTTCAATCAACTTATTCAGATGGATCTATTCAAGAGTTATCGTATGGCGCAGCTCGTATACTTAACCCTATATTATACAGATACCTATCAAATGGAAAAGTTGAAGTCATTATTGGATGACCACGACAAGGAGTTCCGTAGCAGCCTCGAACTTCTATTAGTTTCTAACTATAACTACTATAATTACTATCGAGTTACCGGCAACAAAACACAGATGAAACGTATTTATCCGAAACTTGTTGAACTTCGCGATGTGAAAATCAAAAAGAAAAAAATAGCTCCTTATTATAATTGGGACTATGTGAGTGGAACCTATAGTATGGCTGTCAATGACTTTAAAAAAGCAAGAACCTACCTTGAACATGTCGATCTGATCAATAGTAACAAGCGTGAGAAATGCCATTATTACATCAGTATGCATGAACTCGCATTACGTGAAAATCGACCGGAAGAGATGATGAAATGGCGCAAACTATTGGTAGCTGAAGGTAATCGGATAAATTATACTAGTTATTTATCGATTGAAACAGGAGGCATATCTGATGAAGAAACACAAGACGATCGTTGAAGCCCGGCGAGATCGTATCTTTTCTTTCCTTCAAGAAACAGATACCGTCAAAGTCGATGATTTAGCGACAGAACTTCAAGTATCTCCGTTGACCATACGAAGAGATCTTGATTTCTTTGAACAGAAAAATTTAATCGAACGCTTCTATGGCGGAGCAATGTTGATCAATAAGATCCTACCTAGATCCAGTACACCGATGAGTTATTCCTTGAATAAACATGCGATCGCTAAACGAGCGGCTGAATTCGTTGAAAACGGCGATACTATTTTCTTGAATACAAGTTCGACCGCTTTATTGATTCTGAAATACATCAAAGGTAAACGTGTAATGGTTATCACCAATAACGGAAAAGCCATTTTCGCAGAAAAGGATCCACTTATTTCAATTGTCCTTTCCGGTGGTGAACTGCGTGAACCGAAAGAAGCGATGGTTGGAGAATTCGCCATTAATAACCTTTTGAAAGTCACTGCCGCAAAAAGTTTTATCGGGTGTAGCGGGATTACTGCTGAAACCGGTATTACAACGGCTGTCCTTCAAGAAGTCGCGATCAATGAAATTATGTTGAATCGCTGTACAGGACCACGTATTATAATGGGTGATTTTTCAAAGATCGGCCGCGATCATAGTTTCGTCAGCGGATCAATCGATAAAGTTACCTATTTAATTACTGACACTATGGCAGACCCTGCTTCAATCGAAGCAATTCATGCTGCCGGTGTCCAAGTCATTCAGGTCGAACCGTTAAAACGTGTCGACTGATGCTTAGATTGTGTATTCAACCCAACTCCAGGAGGATCGAACTATGTTAAGAAAACTCGTAGAAACCGGCCGTATTCAATTCCAACAACGCTTCAATAATTGGGAAGAAGCAGTTACCGCTTCATGCCAACCGCTTATCGATGATAAGACAATTGAACCCGTCTATATTAAAGCTGTTATCGATTGTATCAAAGAATATGGACCTTATATTGTTTTAGCTCCCAATATTGCTGTTCCGCATTCAACCGTTGGAGCAGTCGGTGTCAATGGTACCGCAATCTGCTTTATGAAAGTTGAAGAACCTGTTCACTTCGAAGAAGGCAACCCTGAAAAGGATGCTCGTTTATTCTTTGTGTTGGCTGCGGAAAATCCGGAAAAACATCTAGAAAACATGGTTCAATTAGCAGATATGTTGAGTGATGAAGTCCTTTGCGAAGAATTGTTACATGCAACGTGTGCTGAAGATCTACTTCGTTTGGATGATAAATACATCGCTAAAATCAGCTAATATCGTAACAAAACAACATAAAAATAAGCAACCGAATAAGTTGCTTATTTTTTTAGTTATTTAATTCGTTACCACGTCACTTTTTTGATATACTGACAGGCTACACATCCCAAACCGGTATTGACTCCAACCGTTGAGATAAGTGGTACCATAAACATTTCAGTTTTCGGAAAGTTACTTTTCATTCGTTCATAGAATTTTTCGCATTCACTCTTACTCCAAACATGAGCGACACAGATCAGATAATTCTCATCGACTCCCTTTTCTTTGAAGTAATCGATCACAACATCCCATGCCCGACTCATTGTTCGTGCTTTTTCGTAGACATCGATTCTACCGTTAGATTCTTTATTAACGATCATGACCGGTTTGATCTTAAGCAGACCCCCGATCGTTGCGGCTAATGGGGTTACCCTTCCATTACGCGCTAAATGCGGCAGATCATCCGCAATCACAAAGGTCACACTGTTGGCAGCGGCTTCCTCTAAAATTTCTTTTACTTTTTCAACACTCATTCCTTCATCAAACATTTTACGAGCCGAGATTGCTAAGTGAAGTTCATTACTGGCTGTTGAGTAACAATCGATATAATCGAAAGGTACATCTACCATCTTAGCAGCACTGATCATAGCAGAAAGAGTGCCGGAAAGACCCGAACAGATCGGTATCGCAAAAATCAGATCATAGCTCTTCTTTAACTCTTCGAATAATTCTTCGATTCTACCAATTGGCGGAAGACTCGTTTTCAACGGTCGCTTATCATGTAATAACTGATAGGTTTCGTCGATTGTGATATTCTCACCTTCCAGATAGGCATTATTATCGTCGGTGATCTGTAGAGGCACTTTAAATAAACCTTCCATTTGAATACCCTGATGATAAATATTACTTCCGCTATCTGTAACTACCGCTATTTTCATATTGGATTCCCACCTTTATATTTAATTGTAAAGGTTTTCACAGAAGATTCAAGACAAACCTAATAAAGTTGTTTGTGCTCCGAACGCTTTAAGTCCTACATGCGTCGCTACAGCCGATGGAAGCTCGATAATTTCGGTTTGGATACCCGGAATTTCCTTTTCCAGTTGCGTGATGAAACGCAGTGCTTCTTCAACCCCATCGCAATGCGGGATAAAGATTTTATGTGTCTCTGCCGTTACATTTCGATCGATCATTTTTTTGATGATCAGCGAGAATAGTTTCCCTTCTGTACGTGCTGTATCAAACTTCTCAATCGAGATAGCACGGTTATCGATCCACAAGGCGATTCGTATCTTCAAAAGCGCAGATAAAGCCGCCGCAGACGAACTGACTCGCCCGCTGCGTTTTAATTGATCAAGATTATGCGGAACAATGAATGTGACTGTGTCATGAAAAACACGATCAGCAAAGTTTAGGATCTCTTGTTTTGATTTACCCTCAGCCGCCAATTCTGCTGCTCGCAAGACAACATAACGAAGCGGTCCACTGATCGTTCCTGAATCTACGACAGTTACATTTTTCATATCACTTTGAAGAGAAGATAACACAAAGGACTGGTAGGTTCCGGATAGATTTTTGGACAGTGAGAATATAATGATCTCATCAAACTTTTCAGCTTTTAACTTTTCCATCAGTTCGTGCAACATTCCTAAATTCGGTTGTGATGTTTTGATATCGGCTTTTTCTGCAAGGTAGCGATATAGATCCGTATTCGAAAGTTCGACATAGTCGCGGTATTCTGTTCCGTTGACGATGATCGATAAAGGTGCTACATAAACACCTAACTTTTCAGCCTCCGAAGGGCTCATGGATATGGTTGAATCAGTTACGATAGCTATTTTTGGCATAATGAATCTCCTTGTTTTATCCATTGTAGAGCATTTAATTTTGAATGTCAAACTATTCGCTAAACACCCTTATGTTAGGCTCGATTGAAACTACTTAGCTATTCTATATTAGCGTGTTAACCGGATATTGTTGTTGAATCCAATCCTTTTTCATCCATCAACAGCATGATCACAATATCAAGATACAAAAAATCTGTTCAAACAGTGAACTCATCGGTTGGATAGAAGTGAAATCATCTTTTCAAGAAACATTAGAAGAGTGTGATTTGATACACGCAACACTGCACCTCGTATGTCTTACCCAAAGTACTATTATTATTTATTTACGGTTTTCAAACACTCTTTCACTTCCTATTCTTCTTCCTCCGTGATTGATGTAGCTATAATTCCAGGAAAAGTTAGAAAAGTTCATGTCTTGCGATCAACCATTGTTGATGAATATCGGTGTTCCTACTTTCACAATGACGATATCATTTCTGAGTTGATTTATACGTTCAATTCATTCTTCAATACTCCGTGTATCGAGTGTTACGTATAGTTTCATGAGTATCCTCCTATGCATGAGTTGCCTTCGATTGGGAATATTCAATATTGACTGATCCAAATATTTTTTGTCTTTACTGTATGTTTGCGCGTCGAAGGTGTCAATGACTACCTCTATACACAACGCACGCAAAGGTCTACAATAATCATAGAGGTGATTTTATATGAACCGCAGTGAAGAGTTATTGGTTAATAAACAAGTGTGGGTCGTATTGGGTGTTAATCCGGTACCTGATAAATTCGCAAACCGTATCTTTCGCAGATTGAAAGAACACGGTAAAACCGTTTATGGGGTCAATCCGCTTTATGATCGATTGTATGGCGAAAAAGTATATTCATACTTGAAGGAACTTCCGGAGAAAATCGATGTTGTTGTATCGGTGGTCAACCCGATCATCGGGCTTGATTATGTCGCTCAGATCCATACTGCGGAAGTGCCGATTTTGTGGTTGCAACCGGGAACTGCCAGTAACGATCTTCTAACGTTAGCCAGCGAACACGGTATTGAAGTTATACAGGATTGTGTCTTAATAGGTTATGATATCGTCGATGCGAAACAACAAACTAAATAACAATTCTACTTATCAGCCCATTCAAAAGCCTGTGTTCATTGAACACAGGCTTTTAACTCTTATTAGAGCGTGACACCCATTTTAAAGATGGCGATTTCGCGGTTTTCATTTAATTCATTATTCACATACTTACCGGAGGCGACATCGATAATCTGTTGCGTCAATTCTTCGGTAGCTTGATCCATCGTTGTCCCACTGATCAGTGCTCCTGCGTCATAATCGATCCAATGCGGTTTACGTGTCGCGATGTCGGAATTACTGGAGATCTTAAGTGTTGGGATAAACCCTCCAAACGGTGTCCCCCGGCCGGTCGTAAATAATACGATCTGAGCACCGGCAGCTCCGAGTAGTGTTGTGGCAACAATATCGTTACCGGGTCCACTGATCAGCGTCAGTCCTTTTTCTTTGATTCTTTCACCGTACGCAAGCACATCGTCAACTTCACTGCGACCGGCTTTTTGGATACATCCCAGTGATTTATCTTCAAGAGTCGTAATACCCCCCGCTTTGTTTCCGGGCGATGGATTCTCATAGACCACTTGATGATGATCGAGATAATACTGTTTGAAATCATCGATCATCGCTACTGTTTTCTGATAAACTTCAGATGTTCGTGCACGATTCATTAAGATTTGTTCAGCGCCAAACATTTCCGGAACTTCACTCAGCAAGGCACTAGCGCCCATAGCGATAAAGGTATCTGAGATCCGCCCAACTAACGGATTGGCTGTAACACCCGAGAGTCCATCGGATCCTCCGCATTTCAATCCGATGACCAGGTGTTCAACCGAGACTGTCTGACGTTTATCATCTTTCATGGTTTCATAGAGTTCATCTAACAGTTCAACACCGGCGTTTATTTCGTCGTTGACTTCCTGTGCAACCAGTGTTCGAACCCGATTTGAATCGATTGCACCAAGACTTTCCATAAAGGCGCTTAATTGGTTGTTTTCACATCCCAACCCAAGAATCAGAACTCCACCCGCATTGGGATGATGAACCATATCTTGGAGGATCTTTTTAGTTAATTCATGATCGTCACCCATCTGCGAACACCCATACGGATGAGCGAAGGTATAAGCACCATCGATTTCAAGAATTGGGTGTCGTTGATTGAATCGACGTAAGATCGCATCGGCAATTGCATTTACGCAACCTACCAACACGATGATCCAGAGTTCATTTCGTATGCCTACTTGTCCATCAAAGCGTGGATAGCCTTCAAAGGTTTTCTTTTGTAGTAGAGCAGGAATTACTGTTTCTTTTTCATAACGATAGTCGACATGATCTTGTAGTTGAGTCGATGTGTTGTGTGTATGAACATGACTTCCTTGTTTGATTGCTACTGTTGCTTTACCGATCGGATTCCCATATTTGATCACATCTTCGCCGACTGCGATATCGATTAGTGCAAATTTATGCCCTTGCGCAATATCTTCACTCAAAAGCACAGCTTGTTCATAGGAACCACAAGCACAATCGTTCAATGCGACAGCGACATTATCTTTACTATTCAATCGAAGTGAATTAGCCATGTTATTTACCTTTGAGGCAAGTACTCATTGCTTCTGTAACTGAACTATTCATAATCGCTTCAACAGCCTTTGCGACAAAATCGACAACTTCTTTCTTAGCAGGTACTGAACTTTCCCAATGATCGGTTTTATTCAAAAAGTCAGTCACAACTTCTTTTATCGTGACTTGCTTTGATTCGATTGCTGCCCATTGTGATTTCCAATAGGTCATCCAGACTTCATCGTCTTTGAGATCGATCATTTTTTCATTGCGCTTGCCTCGATAGAAAACAATCAGCACCGCCAAGGAGAACCAAGCATGTGAAGCGAACTTACCTTGTTGATTCAGTTGGATCACTGAAGGTAAAATACGGGTCTTATATTTAGTCATCGAGTTTAGCGAGATGCTCATCAGTTCGTGACGCACGAACGGATTAGCGAAACGTTCTAAGACAGATTGTGTAAACAACGCAATTTCATCTTTAGGAAGAGCAATCGTCGGTAATACTTCGTTATCTAAGAAACTAAGAATGAATTCTCGGATCTTCGGATCTTCGATCGATTCACGAACAGTATCGAATCCCGCTAAATAAGCGACCGGAACCATACAAGTATGGGCGCCGTTTAGAATTTTAACTTTCCGTTCTTTGTAGGGGTGGTGGTCAGCAACGAACTTGACATTTAAACCTGCCTTATTCGCAGGGAATTCATCACTTACACTCTGATCAGCTTCGATGACCCATAAATGGAATATCTCGGCTTTCACAATTGAGTTATCGATATAGCCCCATGCTTCTTGATATGCAGCGGCTTCATTGCGTGGATAACCCGGTACGATACGATCAACTAAGGTATTGCAGAATTTGTTAGATGTTTTTAGCCATTCGATGAATTTTAGATCAAAGTGATAATTTAAAGCTAACTTCAATACCACTTCTCTGAGCTTACTACCATTATCATCGATCAGCTCACAGGGAAAGAAGATCAAACCTTTATCCTCGGCTCCATCAAATGCTTCATAACGGCTCTTCAACATCGCTAACACTTTCCCGGGAAATGATTCCGGCGTTTTACCTGAATTGAAATCTTCATCATGATAAACGATTCCTGCTTCTGTTGAATTGGATACAACGAAACGCAATGTATCGATTTTAGCTAATTCAAGAAAATCTTCATAATCAGAATATGGGTTATTGAACCGAGATAATACGTTGATGATCTCGTGTGAATCAATGACTTTACCGGCATCGATACCGTTAAGGACCAAGGTATATAAACCATCTTGTTCAGCAAGCTCTTTGATACGTCCGAATTCCAACGGTTGGATGACGGCTACGTTGCCATTAAAGGTACCGTTGTCATTCATGTGTTGGACGATCCAATCTACGAATGCACGCAGGAAGTTACCTTCTCCGAATTGCATGATTCGAATCGGACGATCCTGTGTCGGAACTGTTTGTTTGGATAAGCTGTTCATGATTAAACTTCCGGCCAGATCTTAACGTCAGCGGCGGCTAGCCATTTGTGTTCTTCTACTTCGACCGGTGAAGTCCATGGGTTATCATCAAAATGACGGATCGCCCAAAAATAATACATCGCATAACCAGGAGCTGAAACTTGCGGATGCATAACGTCATCAACGATCGGACAGAATGCATAGTCTTTGACTTGGTAGACTTGATCTCCATAGAAACAAGCTCCGAATCCTTCCGGACGATTGAAACGATAATAATAAAGTTCCGGTTGAATATGATGGTGCGGCAGATAACCGGACCATTTACTTGGATAGTTGACGGTCTCTCCATAAGCGATATGAGATGACGGATTACGCTTGTAATCAACAATCGTACGAACTAAGCGTGAAGCTCCATCCTGCCACACACCTTGTCCACGCATAACAGTCGGAACTGTCGCTTCGGTATATAGATTCGGTTCAAACTTTTGTGTGTTTTTGGTCATGATCAATAGATATTCGCTGTCTTCTTCAGCCATGATCGATACATGGGTGTTGCAACAAACATGGAGAGCCGTCGGACCTTGATCAAACACATTGGTACGAAAACCCTCAAAAACGGTTTCTTCTTGTATCAATTTAACTTTACCGCTTTGTAAAACGATCAACACTTCTTCATCTTCGGAAAAATACGAACGTGTTTCGCCGGCACTTAAACGTACTAAGCGACTGTCAAGCATCATCGTTGGGTATTGGTTTGTATAATCGGTCATCTGATTGTCACCGGATTGCGGTGTGAGATATTCCATCATTGCTTTTCTCCTTTGGATAAAACAGAAATTTCTTCCAGTTTCATCATGGCTTCATAAACCATATCTTGGGTGATCGGATAAGGTGTATATTCAAGTTCGGGACCGTTTATCGTTTTATCAAGAACGGCTTCAAACTGTGCACGATCTACCGTAAGACCTAGGTCTTTTAAACAAACCGGTAAATGGATTTCTTTGTAGAATGGATATAGTTCATTAAATAATTCCATTTGATTATCCATAAGTAACTGAACCAACACACCATATGAGACGACTTCACCATGAAGGTGATTTTTTTCGATCTCCGGTAATAACGTCAGTCCATAAAAGAGTGAATGAGCTAAGGCACCGTTGTATTTCGGATC
>JBBRCP010000003.1:0-46351 GCA_038204785.1 Erysipelotrichales bacterium | reverse complement strand
CCCCGGCTTCCACGATCATGGCCTTCACACAAGGATCGTAGCGGTCATATTTCGGAAGACCCAAGATCCGGTCGACATGGCAATAACACTTGCGGGTCGCCGTATTCTGGTAGACGGTTCGCGTGAAGGTCAACATACCCACCGGGGTGATGAGCGTCCGCTCGCGGGTTACCTTGACATGATATCTGAGAACCCGATATGGGCTATTTCGAAAAACCCGATCGATGGTTTCGATTTCTTCGCGCAGAAGTTGGAGCGAAAGCGCACGCACGGCATCCGAAAGGGATTCCATCAGCGATGTGTAATTGTGAAGTGAATAAACCCCGTACATCGGCGCGCTGGTTTGACGAAACAGGGTCAGCATGGTTTCAAAGCATTTTTTCACCATGATTTCTGTTTGAAATTGTGCTAAAATAGTCATGCGATAATTTCCTTTCTAGAGTTCTGGTGTTCCAAACCTTATTTTACGAGGAGTTATCGCTTTTTTCAATTCCACACCTATTTTACACGATCTTCGAAAGAAGGTTTTTTTACGATACCCCGGATTTCGCGCTATAATAACTAAAAAGGAAAGCGGAGCTCATTATGGAACTAGTAGGATATCTGTTGATTGTTTTTATCGCTATCGATCTCATTGTAGCTCACTACTTTTACCGGGTCGCTTTTCGTCGTTCAAGGAAGAAATTTCTTAAAACCAATAAAGATCTCGCTGATGTTTTCACAACTCCGTTTATTGATCATCGCCCCTGGTTATCTACCAAAGAACAACACTCTTTCGTTATTACCTCCAAAGATGGTTTGAAACTATCCGCCTTGTTGGTCAAATCATCCACTAACACTAAGAAACTAGTGATCTTGGTTCATGGATACTCATCCAAAGGCATGGACATGTTGGGAATCACTAATTATTATGTCGAAAAGTTAAATTCGGATGTGCTGCTTCCTGATTTAAGAGCCCATGGGAAAAGTGAAGGAAACACGATTGGATTCGGATTTCCCGATAAACTTGATATTCTTGATTGGGTGAAACGGATGATCAGTGAATATGGTGAGGACGTTGAAATCACACTCCACGGTATATCGATGGGAGCTGCGACTGTATTGATGAGTGCCGGGGAGACCTTGCCTGCGAATGTGAAACGAGTGATCTCGGATTGTTCCTACAGTAATGTGAAAGACCAATTGAGTTTACAAATGAAGCGTATGTATCATCTGCCTGCCTTTCCCATCTTGAATAGTGTTGATCTGCTACTTAGAATCTATAACGGTTACGGGCTTAAGGATATTGATGTCGCCAAAAGTGTTGCCTCGATCACGATACCGGTGTTGTTTATTCATGGAACGAGTGATACATTCGTACCTTATCGCATGATGTCGGATCTGAGTTCAGCCTGTGTAAGTGACCATCGATGTTTTACAGTCGAAGGAGCGGGTCATGGGATGTGTTATCACACAGAACAGCTCGGTTACCAACAAGTATTGGCTGATTTTATGGCTGATAAAGGATGTTAATTCGATAAGTGAAAAAATTTTCCGAAATCTAAAAAAACACAAAACATCGGTTAAAGAATAGTTATTGTGGTATGATATCACCGTTATCTATAAGAAAGTAGGGGGTCTTACTATGCCGATAATCGGATTCATAGCAGCAATATTAACAACGTTTTCTTTCATTCCTCAAGTAATCAAAGTCGTTAAAACCAAAGATACTTCGGGAATATCCCTTGTCATGTATTCAATGTTTGTTGTCGGTGTACTCTTGTGGGCTGTTCATGGGTATATGATTGGTGATTTGTCTGTGCTATTCGCTAACTTAGTAACATTTGTTTTGGCGTGTGTGATACTCTCTTATAAAATTAGATATAAATAAGTGATAAAAGCCATTTCTACGATTGAAATGGCTTTTACTTTGGGAATATCTAACTCATGAAGATTATTTTTTTAATTTCTGTCCAATTTTCAGTGAACGTAATACGGAACGTGTGATTAAGGTTAAGTTGGTTTCGGCGTTTTTGATAGCGTCCTCGACCGTCATCGGATAGAGGGTACTGCTGAAGAATGCATCGATTTCACTTAACGAGGAAATATCCAACGTGGGGGAGATTCCTCCTGAAATACAGATCACAGGGACATTATATCTCTTCGCTGCGCGAGCGACACCCATGGGTGTTTTTCCAAAAGCAGTCTGATTGTCTGTGTTCCCTTCACCAGTCAACACAAGATCAGCACCGTTGACGATAGATTCGAAATCAGTCAGTTCGATGATCGTATCTATTCCGGAAACGATCTTTCCGTTCATAACGCTTAATAATCCAAGAGCGAGTCCGCCGGCTGCGCCGGTTCCCGGTATATTTCGCCGATCGATGTGTAATTCGGCCTGGATCAGATCCGCAAGATGAGATAACGTAGAATCTAACTCTTGAATCATCGCATCATCGGCCCCTTTTTGAGCTCCGAAGATAAAAGAAGCCCCGGTTTTACCACATAAAGGATTACTCACATCCGTAGCAATTGTCACTTCGCATTCATTCAATCGAACATCGATCGTAGAAAAATCGATGTAAGAGCACTTTTTGAGGTTCTTGGGTGATGGATGGAGGAGGGTCGAGTGCTGATAGAAGCTTACACCAAGGGCTGCAAGAAGACCTGCACCTGCGTCATTGGTAGCACTTCCCCCAAGAAAGAAGATGAACTTTCGATATCCTTTATCCAGCGCATCGAGTATCAGTTCACCACAGCCATAAGTTGTTGCGATCATCGGATCGCGTAATGAATCTTCTACCAACAAAAGCCCGCTGGCTTCTGCCATTTCGAAAACAGCCGTTTGCGTAGCAGGAAGATAGGCATAGCGTGCTTTATGAATACGATGAAGTGGATCGTGAAGATGGATCGTATGCAGTTGCGCACCTGCTATGGAAAGGATACAATCAAGCGTTCCTTCTCCACCGTCAGCCATCGGAACACCGATGACTTCAGCTTCAGGCCATTCATCTTGAATCACAGATCTCATGATGCGAATAACATCCAACGAAGACAACGATCCTTTAAATGAATCCGGGGCAAGTAGTATTTTCATGGGATTCTCCTTGATCAATAACGAATGATTTTTTCATGTCGGAAACTATAAAGTGCACAATGGACTTGATGGGTTGGATACATGAACTTTAAAGAAGCCGTGTAGTCAGTAATCTGGGCACGATAATTCTCTATTAATTGTTCTTCAGAGAGACTGATATCAGTCTTAAAATCAACTAGGTAGATTTCATCTTCTCCGATACTTACCATATCCATGATGCCGGACAAGATTTCATTATTTTTTCGTAGTGTGAACGGAAACTCTTTATAGAGAGCGTTCTTCAGCATTTTAGTATACCAATCAGATTGGTTAAAACTCATCAATTGATGAATCTCCTCGTTTGAACAATCGGGATCAATCCGCAGAATCAACTCTGAATTCCAGATTCCGTCAGGTAACATCTGAACTAGTTTATGGAGTCGGGTACCCCGTGATTTACCTACCAATTCCGCGTTATAATTGAGGATAAACGTTGGTTTGAATGGATGACTCTCAGTCGGACTACGCCAGACAATGCTTGTTTCGTTGCGTATCGGAGCGATGAACTTTTCGCAAGCAGTCACTTCTTGGCTAGGTTCAGCAATCTTAGGTTCGGGGGGAATATAACTTAACTTAAATAACGGTGAATTCAATGGTTTGAGGACAGAAATCAACCAAGCTGTTGTTCCAATCTTATTAAATACCATCGAACGGGTTAACGGCGAATGGATCGTCTTCTTCTCAGAGGGTGCCGTATCGACGATGATCAATAATTCTTGCGGTCGAGTCAATGCAACATAAAGGACACGCATCTGTTCTTCCATTTCATCTTGAACACTCTTTGTTTCGAGGGCCATTCGCATCGGATTACTACGTACAAAGCGTTCCGGAAGGTCAACGGTCTTAAGCGCAAAACCCAGATCCGAATCAGTGAGCAGGGGTTCATTAAGATCCAGCACACTTTGTTTGAGTGATGACCAGAAAAACACAACTTTGAATTGTAAGCCTTTGGATTGATGAATCGTCATAACACGCACAACATCATCCTCATTGGAGATCGGTATCGCCTCTGAACTGCTTTCTTCGTTGATCTCTTCAATCAATTGAACGAATTGGATCAAGGTAACATGTTTCTGATCAAAAGAAACGGCTTTATCACGCAGAAAATCTAAATTCGTACGTTGTTGACGATCAACAGCTGTTTCATAATATGCATTGAAATCAAAACATAAGGTAAGAAAATCAACCAACGACAGATGCGACGAAGCATCTCTAAGTTCTTGCAGAGAAGCAGCTTGGCTTGGATACGTTCGATTGAAGACAGAAATCAAGTTTTCATTTGGCTCACGATCTAACTGAAGTAACGCAAGTTGTTGTTCCGAGAAATTAAAGAAAGGTGAAAGTAAGAGACCGACCCATGTTTGTACTTGTTCGGGGTCCAAACAATAGTGCATCATCATCAACATATCTCGAACACTGTCAGATTGGTAGAAACCAGATTTTACATCGATAAAACAAGGGATATTAGCTTCATCGAAGGCTTTTTTAAGAGTACGTTTCAACGCATGACTACGGACTAGAATAACGTAATCACGCCATTGCCTGAAAGAACTCTCGGTGTGTAACTTAACGATGGTACTCGCGATATGACGAGCTTTGTATTGAGCAGCACTCAGGGACTCTTCTTGAACGAGGGGTTTTGACTCATCACTTTCGTTTGAATCATCCTCAACAAGTTCAGTATCTTCCGCTTGCAATAAATGGATCTCGACGGGTAATCCGCCGCTTTGTGAATCGATTCCGATACTAACGGTATCTTCAGTAAGATAGTGACTGCTAAGCCCGGAGACATTCATTGCTTCATTGAAAAACAGGTTATTAAACTCGACAATCGTCTGACTCGAACGATAATTTTGTCCGAGATAGATCACTTCATCAGAGGGTCCTTTATGAGTAATCAAACTTTGCATAAGTTGCGGTTTGGCATTACGGAAACGATAGATCGACTGTTTGACATCACCGACTCTGAAAACGTTGTTACCACGACTCATCAACTCTACCAGCGAATTCTGGACATCATTGGAATCTTGAAACTCATCAACTAGGATTTCTTGAAACATAGATCTGTATTGATCAGCAACATCAAAATCCGGATGGATCAAAATCGCTAATGCGAAGTGTTCCATATCATCAAAATCCAGACATTGTTGTTTTTCTTTGATTTCCTGCATCACATCACGATAACGCAATGTCAATTTCACTAATAACGATAAACGAGGTCGTAATAGAACGATATCCGATAAAAACTGTTTCTGTTCAAATAAAGTCGGAAAGACTTTGAGTTGAAGATAGTCAGTCAGCGCTTTACGGTAAAGTTGAATGGTTTTATCTTTACTGTTGAAACTACGTGAAAAGCCGGCTTCGGCACACAACATCATTTCATCTCTAAAGGTATCATAATCGTAACTTTGCAGGGCTTGTTTGGCTAAATGGATGCGAATATGGAGAAATCGAAGTTCTTCCAGATGTTTGGTTTCATCGGGATAATTCTGAAGTAGATAGTTTTTATAGTCATCCACGGCGGATTGAAGATCTTCCAATTTCAAGTGTAAGGTCATAAAGAAAGCACTGCGATAAGGTTCAATGAGGTCACGAAGGGAATTCATGTCGGTATACGCAACCCATTTTTCGTTGGCCCAAGAAGTAGGATCGGTTTTTGAACTTACTACGATAGCCATCTTTTTAATGGCTTTTCGTAGACCTTCATCATCTTCCGGACGGCTGCTGAAGTGACCCAGTAAATCACGGAGTTCATCGGGATTCGCTTGGTAAACTTCATTCATAACAGTTTGTAAGGCTTGTTTCTTGTATAAGGAAGATGTGGCTTCATCCAAGATGTTTGAACATCGTTTCGGATCCAGTCCCAACACATACGAGTAATTCTTTATTACAGACAGACAGAACGAATGAATCGTGGAGATCTGCGCAGAAGGTAATAAACTGATCTGTTTATACAAAAATGGATCCTTGTTTTTCTCATATTCAGTGTTCAAACTAACAGAAAGACGTTTCTTCATCTCTGACGCAGCCGCTTCGGTAAAGGTCATCGCCAAGATCTCATTGATCCCGATTCGATCGACTTGAATTCGTTTCATCAAGCGAGCGATCAAAACAGTCGTTTTTCCGGCTCCGGCAGAAGCACAGACTAAAACATTCTTACCGACCAGATCAATAGCGGCCGCTTGTTGCTTACTCCATCCCATCTGAAGCACCCCCTTTCAATTTCTCGATTGACGTTCGGTTGAACGCTTTGATCGGTTCCCCATGGAACTGACAGAAATCACGATAATCACAATAGTCACAGGCATGTTCTAGACAACTTTTACTGATGTCACCTTCACTCAAACGTTGTGCGAGATCTGCATATAATTGTTTGAGGGTTTCTTTGATCAAATCAAAATCATAAGCGCTGGCTGTTTGAACTTTAACTTTGTTTTCCTTAACACTCAAAGAGGAAATAAAGTTTCCGTGAATATCCAAGGAGGTCGGATCTCCAAAGGTCCATCCTTTTAAGCGATGATTCTTCAAACGACTGAGTTTCCAGTCCTCTGTGGTGTATTCACTTAATTCCTTCGTGGATAAACTGAAAGATAAGGCGGTAACCGATGTATCGATTTGTTTCAACGAACAGTAATAAGCGCCCATCGGTTTCTTTTCAAACAATTTCTCCCCCATCCAAAGATAGGTGCTCAACTGAAGTTGTTGACCGGACTGGATCTTCAATTCATTTAAACTCTTGGCACTACTTTTATAATCAATGATACGGAAGGAGTCGGCAGACGCATCGACGCGATCGATCGAACCATTGATATAGACAGGAACAAAAGTCGGAGCTTGCAGTATTTCACCGAATTTTTTCTCGGTCGCAATCGGAGAAAACAAGGTTTCTTTTTCCATCGCTTCAAGAAAATCAAAAGCGAGTCCAAGTTGTACTACTGTTCGCTGACGGATCGACTCAATATGGGCAGATGTACTTGGATAAAGGCGACTGAGATCATTGAAATAAGGATCAATACGAGCTTTTAACGAATTTTTTCCTTGCGAAGCATACTCTTTCCCCAATTCATTGACGGTTGTTTCCAGTAAAGCATGTTGCAGAATTCCCATTAGAGATGTTTCAATCTGTGCTTTCGGAGGAGTGCTCAATTTCAGTCCGGTCTTCAGGAAATATTTATATGGACATTCGAAGAAACGTTCAAAGGACGAAACGCTACCCACTAGTTGATTTTCTTTGAAAAATAGTTGTTGAGCGATCTTTGGTGAAAGTTCGGGAGAATGGTTTCGATAATGAGTGCTTTCTTGGATCAGCCAAGGTGTTGCCGGGAAAGTATTTCGTTTTCGGAGTAATTGTTCGATCTCAAATGAGATATCATTGCTTTTTCCTTCATAATTTCCGATGGGATACGAGAAGATCATAGAAGGCGCAATCGTAAAAACATCACTGACCTGATTTACGTGTAAATTATAGTTCCGAGACAAATCATACGAACGAAGATGGGCAAGATAGTTTTCATCAAACATGCCGGTATGAGTCGAAAACTGCGGATAGTTTTTTTGTGTACAACCAAGAAGATAAACTTGTTTGAGATCAGGTACATGGAAATGACGCAGATCGCCAATTAGGATACCTTCCGTTCGCTTCGCTTCAACGGTGAGTTTCTCTAAAAGAAATTGGAGATAAGGAGTCGGTACGTCAAGTGTGGCTAAAGTTGGCAGACTGTTTTCAAGTAGTTCTTGAACTTTCAACATTCCTTGTAAGTTGATCTCTTGCGCTAAATCCACAATTTCACTCAGTAGATAAAAGCATCCTTCGACTCGTGATTGCCAGGATAAGGTGGATAAGGACAGAAGTTTTTCCAAGAAAGGTTGTAATTTCAATCGAACCTTATCAGCTTTTCGTTCCATTTTCTTATAAGTACTGATGCGGGCGGAATCCCACAAGATCGTATCGACTAAGGATTTTTCAACATGATCAAAGGGTTTACGATGATCTTCTAACGGAATCGCAAAGCTCTCTGCGTATTCAATTAAATCGAGTAGAAGAGTACTTCCGAAACATCCGCATTTCAACAACGCCAACCAGCTATCAATCGTAGGTTCATCAGCGAAATCAAGCATCACATTTAAATAATAAGGGATGGATAGATTTTCTCGGTCATTGATGAGTGAATATGGGATCTTGTATTGGTTGAGAAAGTAAGTGAGTGCTTCGATCGAGGAAGAAGGGTCGAGGCAGATGATCATTTGATTATTAAGGGGTATCGGTTCAAGGGCAATACGTTGTGCGACAGCTTGAGCCTCACTACGGGGGTTGATTGCATAATAAAATTCTGTGTTCAAAGGTTCTACATGGATTGTTTTGATCCTACTACTTCCGCGCGTAACAAATTCACCAATCAAAAGCTGTTCTTCGGGTGTCCGATATTTCGGCATAAATGTGAGGGTTAAAAAATCGATCGCATCATAGGATTGTTTCATCTGACGAATCAGTACAGCTCGGGGGCTCTCAAAACGAGAAACTTCGGTAATCAATTTTTGTATATCGATATCTTTTAAACTAGTTGAAGGCAGATCAGCGGGTTTCAAATTTAGATCAGCCATTGATTCAATAAAGTTGACGATCTCATCAATGAAGGCTGGAAATCCGGCACTGGAGTTTAAAACAGCCAACGAATTTCGCTGTTCCGAGACGATTTTAGCAACAGAACACCAAAATTGAGTGCGATTATTTTTTGGATTCGCATATTGACGTTGCCAGGAGTCAAATGAAATAAGATTGATTCCGGTTAAAAAATCAGTATTTTCAAGTAATTTCAATATATGTACACGATGAGTGTACTGTTCTGCAAGAATTATTCTTCCTTTTGGCAAATCTTGGTTGTTCATATCGATTACCTCAGTTATAATTATAAATGATATTTCGGAGGTGTGGATGGAAAAGAACGCGCGCTATGGAAAATCTTCATTGCTGGCGTCCGCTTTCCTTTGGGGTATCGGGTTTACGGCTGTGCAAGGTGCTCTTGATTCAGGTTGGCACCCTTATTTATTATTGGCTGTCCGCGGATTACTCGGGACTTTGTTTTTAGGAATGTTTACACTGAACAGAGGATGGTGGAAAAGACCAAAGTTGATCAAAGATGGAATTACGGCCGGATCCTTGATGTTTCTGGCGTTCGCACTCCAGACTTTCGGTCAACAATCTTCAACAACTTCTAACGCAGCTTTCTTAACCACATTGTATGTTGTGTTCACACCGTTTATAATGATAGTAACGACATCGCGAAAAATAACTGTTTCAACGGTTATTGCGGTTGCTTGTTCGTTATTAGGTACGGCGTTTCTGACATTGCAAGGTAATATGTCACTTCAGTGGGGAGATGTTTTACTCATTGGATGTGCATTCGTTTTCGCACTTCATATTATCTATGTCGAGAAAATGGCGGTTCATGATGATGCACTGTCCTTAACA
Source organism: Erysipelotrichales bacterium (assembly GCA_038204785.1). Taxonomy (GTDB): domain Bacteria; phylum Bacillota_I; class Bacilli_A; order Erysipelotrichales; family Erysipelotrichaceae; genus GWE2-51-13. Next base: position 36,767 of record JBBRCP010000003.1, on the reverse strand, counting down.
GCGATCCAGTGTTTAACGATGAGTGTCTTAGCTTTTGCGTTTGCGGGATTTTATCGGACACCGATCCCGACGCAAGGTTGGAATTTCGTTCTGTATTGTGGTATCATGAGCAGCGGTTGTGCTTTCTTTCTTCAAACCTATGGTCAAAAACATGTCGATTCGACGATTGCTTCCATTATACTTACGTTGGAAGCCTTGTTCGGAGCAGTAGGAGCTGTACTCTTACTACATGAATATGTGACAGTTCAGACTGTGATCGGTGGGTTACTAATGTTGTCAGCAGTATTCCTGATTGAAGCAGGACCTCTGCTTAAAGAGAAATTCGGCAATAAACCGGAATTAGATGGAGAAGGAGTATTATCGAAGAAACCTTAAGGGGGACGAAATATGTCAATAGTCGCTGTATTATCTGCTATCAACGATCGACGCAAAGGCGACGATTCATGCCAATTCAACGGTTATCTGGAAGATTATCTAGAGACAATTGAAGAAGACACACAAGCCAAAAAATGTCTTCAAAAATTATTCGATGTTGATCCGAATCTAAGAATCATCGTAGGCTTAGGTTTTGACGTGAATAAAGATGTAATCTCAAATCAAATTATCCGTTATAAAGACTCATCTAAATTACCAAAGAAGTATTTGAATTGTCCTTACATTGTTTATGGTAAGACCAATGTCGATACTGAAATGGGAATTCTGATTGTCGACGGTGATAAATCTGAATATCTGTTTGCGAAAGGTCTCTACTATTGTTTGACAGAACAAACAGGACTTTTAGAAACAGCTCGTAATGAACTGGTTGCCCTCAATACCGATATTCCGGAACTTGTGAAATCAGTTGTCGAAAAGTTAATGGCGGGTACGCAACGTGTGGGTGCTATGCAACGAGACATCGATCGTAATTACTTCACATCGTTCAAGAACCTCAGTGAACAGATCACTGAAAAAGCGAATTCGATGAAAGAAGAAGTTCTTGAAAAAGTAAAAGATAATGCGAATCGCTCTGATCTTATTTACAACGTTATCTCGAAATGGTATCTATTGAAAAAGACTGTGTATGTTCAATATATGACCAATAAGGATCTATTGGAAAAAGAAAATGAAGGCAATATCAAGAAACAACGTCACAATGCAAAACTGTTTGCCGATCAAATTCCATTTGTCGCATTCAGCGAATTATGGCGTGCTTAATTACTGTTTCAAACGTACCAAAGTCTCCCATTGAGGAGACTTTCTTATAATCGGAATCCATATGGAAAGAGCATCTGTTTAGTAAACTGATTATAGATCTATACCGGTTTCACAATAAAAACCGAAGGGGCAACGAAATGGTAAGTAATATAGCAGGTTTAATGATTCCAAGTAACTATCAATCACCGCTCGATATTCGTGAGACAGAAAAGGCGATAAAAACCATCAAAGATTATTTTGAACACGATCTCGCACAACAATTAAATTTAACACGTGTTTCCGCACCGCTGTTTGTCAAACCGCAATCAGGGATGAACGATAATCTCAATGGAATTGAACGTCCGGTCGCTTTTGATGTTCGATCATTGGATGGAAGTATTGTTGAAGTCGTCCATTCATTAGCGAAATGGAAACGTGTCGCATTAAAGCGATATGGATTCTCACTGAATGAAGGACTTTATACGGATATGAATGCCATTCGTCGTGATGAAGAGGCAGATAATCTACATTCGATCTATGTGGATCAATGGGATTGGGAAGTGATTATCGCTAAAGAAGATCGAAATGAAGAAACACTTAAATCTACAGTAAGAAAGATTTATCAAACATTGAAAGATACTGAAGAAAGGGTCAATCAATGTTATCCGATGATCAATAAAATATTACCAAATGATATTTTCTTCATTACCACGCAAGAACTGGAAGATCGATATCCTGAGTTATCTCCAAAAGATCGTGAAGATGCGATATGTAAAGAAAAGCAAGCTGTCTTCATCATGAAGATCGGTGGAAGACTGAATTCAGGAATCAAACATGATGGACGTGCTCCTGATTATGATGATTGGACATTGAATGGAGATATTATTGTTTGGTTCAATACCCTGGAAAGAGCGTTCGAACTTTCATCCATGGGAATCAGAGTTGACGAAAGTGCCTTGGATAGACAACTAACTGAAGCGGGAATGAATGATCGTCGATCAATGCCGTTTCATTCGGATCTATTGAATGGAAATCTACCATATACGATTGGCGGTGGAATCGGACAGTCACGATTATGTATGTTTTTCCTACAGAAAGCTCATATCGGAGAAGTTCAATCTTCTGTATGGTCTGATGAAATGATCGCCATTTGCGAGAATTCCAACATTAATTTACTATAAAGAGTCCTGTCGGACTCTTTTTTAGGAGATAGGTACTTCGATTTCTTCGATTTGCTGATCAATAATAGTGAATTGGCCTCCACTCAATGCGAGACAGGATTCCAACCAACTTGTATCTTCACTGATCAAAACGATTGTCGCAAGGTCATTGAACGACTTTGATAATAAAGTAGTTGATTGACTCAACAGTTGGATAAGTCGATCCGCAAAATGGATCGGAAACTGAATTGTAGACTTTAACACCGGTTTAACTTGCGATAAAGTCGCTTGATTCAGTGCTTCACTGACAACCGAACTGTAAGCACGGTTGAGTCCACCGGCCCCAAGTTGGATTCCACCGTAATATCGGATAACACAAACGAGAATATATTCCATGTTTCGTTTGCGCAATACTTCCAACATGGGGAGTCCGGCTGTACCGGAGGGTTCTCCGTCATCATTGGATCGTTGGACAACTTGTTGGTCTCCAAAGATATAGGCACTGCATATATGAGTCGCTTTAGGGTGAATTCGATGTAACTCTTTAAGATGGGCACGTACTTCATCTTCTGATTCGACACGGAAAAGAATACCGATAAATTCGGATTTTTTGATTGTTATTGAGATGGGTTGAGACGAAATAACTCTTAACATGCGATCACCTTCCTCATTATACTATGGATTAGGAGATATGCAGTAAATTGTGTGAAGCTAGAGTGCCCCCTTTTTTTCATAAATAAAGTATGGTAGAATGTGCGTGTGTTAAGGAAGGAGGACTTTATGCTCAACTCGTTGCAGCCCAATAAACCCTCTTTAGTCACGAATCAAACCTGACATAGGTGTCGTTACACCTATGTTTTTGTTTTAAAAATCTAACTGTTAATATTTTGTATAATCGTGGAAATATGGTCCGCAAGTCTCTACCCCGAAACCTTAAACTATCGGGACTACAAAATAGAAATAGGCTTTTTTAGCTATTTTTGTATTGAGAGACACTGACCCAAAAGTGTCTTTTTTATTTAAAGGAGGAACTATGGAAAAGCAAGTTCAAGTATCGGTGATCATGGGATCGATCAGTGACTACGAAACAGTGAAGGAAACGGTCGCTCTTTTGGAAGAATTTGGAGTTTTCTATGAGAAAAAAGTAGTGAGTGCTCATCGAACTCCCGAAGATATGGTCAACTTCGCGAAAGGTGCCCAAGCACGCGGTATCCAAGTGATCATTGCGGCAGCCGGGGGTGCAGCACATCTTCCAGGCATGGTTGCTGCCCTAACAACGATCCCGGTGATCGGTATTCCAATCAAAAGTAGTTCACTGAATGGAATCGATAGTTTACTATCCATTGTTCAAATGCCAGCCGGTGTTCCTGTTCTGACGACTGCGATCGGAATTGCAGGAGCTAAGAATGCAGCATTAGGGGCGATCAGTATTTTGGCTCTTCATGATGAAGGGTTACGTACTAAATATCAAGCTTACCGTCACTCGATGGCTGAGCAAGTAAGGATGAACCAGTTTCATGAGTAGTCGTATCCTACCTCCATCGACGATTGGAATTCTCGGGGGTGGACAGTTGGGTCAAATGATGGCTCTTTCTGCTAAGATGCAAGGCTACAAAGTGATTGTATTGGATCCGGATCCCGAATGTCCATGCGCAAGTATCGCAGATACGCTTATTACAGCGGATTATGAGGATGAGGGTGCTTTCAAAAACTTATGTCTGTTGTCGGACACCATAACTTACGAATTCGAAAATGTTGATGTAGCTTGTGTGGAGAAATTCGCAAAAGTTCATCGAATACCGCAAGGGAGTGAGTGTCTGAGACTTTCTCAACATCGAATCACAGAAAAAGATTTCGCACGAAGTTGTGGAATTCAAACAGTCAACTATCGATTGATCCGTTCACTTGAAGATCTAGTAGATAGTAAAACGATGAATTTTCCGATTCTGATCAAGACTTGTCGTTTCGGTTATGACGGGAAGGGACAATGGTTACTCAACAGCCCTGAAGATGTTGATGAAATCGACCTCACATGGCCGAATGAATATATTGCCGAAGAGAAATGCAACTTTGAAAAAGAAATCAGTGTCGTGATTTGTCGTTCTGAGAAAAACACAGTCGCCTTTGAACCTTTTGAGAATATCCATTCCAATGGAATATTAGCAGTTTCTGTCAATCCTGCGAAGCTGAGTGAATCGTTAAAAAAACAAGCAATCGAATGGACAAAACTACTCGCTGAAAAATCAAACTATATTGGAACGATGGCAGTTGAGTATTTCGTGATTGAGAATCAACTCTTCTTTAACGAAATGGCTCCACGTCCGCATAACTCGGGTCATGCGACGATTGAAGGATATTCAATGAGTCAGTTCGATCTTCATATCCGTGCGATCTGTGGATTTCCATTGGAAGAACCACGTTTACTTCAACCGACAGTGATGATGAATCTATTAGGGCAAGATATAGAAAAATTGAATGAGTGGCTAAACAAGGAAGACGGGATCGCGACACACATCCATCTCTATTCGAAGACCAACTGCGTATATAATCGCAAAATGGGTCATCTTACTTTTACGGGAGCGACGTTAGAACAAGCGCTCAGACATAGTGAGTCATGGAGGACCTAGGGATGACATTCAGAATCTACACAGAGAAAAAACCAGGCTTTCAAATCGAAACGCTTGAATTGACCCATCAACTGGCTCAACAGTTGTCAATGGATGTTCAACTTCGTCTTTTTAATGGTTATGATGTAAAAGATTTAGATGAATCACTTAAGCAACAAGCCATTACCTCGATTTTCAGTGAAGTGATGGTCGATGAAGTTTTTGATTCATTACCAATTACTACGGGTGAAAGTATGGCTCGTGAACCGCTGCCAGGTCAATATGACCAACGAGCTGACAGTGCAATGCAATGTTTGGGACTGCTTGATTCAAAAACACAAGCAACTGTAAAAACATTCCAAGTTGTTCAGTTTAGTCGTTTACTTACGCAACAAGAACGTGACTCATTTATCAACTATTGGATCAACCCGATTGAAGCACGAGTCAAACAACTAGCAGTTGAATATGAGGAATCCGAGGAAACCGAAGAGATGTTGGATTTACATGAATTCAGAAACTGGTCACTTGAAAAGTGCACTGCTTATTTAAAGGACGCAAAAGCCGCAATGACATCGGATGATCTCCTGTTGATCCAAGAATGGTTCAATAAAATGGGGCGTAATCCAAGTGAAACCGAACTTAAAGTGTTAGATACCTATTGGTCGGATCACTGTCGTCATACTACATTCGAAACCGAGATTACTGAAATCACAATTGAAGAGAGTGAATTGACGGAAGATTTAAAGAAAGCATTGGCTATTTATGAAGACTATCGTAATGAGACGGGTAGACTTCACAAACCTTCCACTTTGATGGAAATGGCAACTTTACCCGGAAGAGCAATGGCGCAGAGTGAAGCCGGTAAAAATATCGAAATCAGTGATGAGGTCAATGCGTGCAGTGTGCGAATCGAAGTGACAACACCCCGTGGAAAAGAACCTTGGTATTTGATGTTTAAAAACGAAACACATAATCATCCGACCGAAATCGAACCATTCGGAGGAGCTTCAACGTGTATCGGAGGAGCAATCCGCGATCCTCTCAGTGGAAGAAGCTATGTGTATCAAGCCATGCGTATCAGCGGATGCGGAGATGTAACACAAGAGTTATCGGAAACCATGACGAATAAGTTACCGCAACGAGTCATCGCTGCTAAAGCTACCCAAGGAAACAGTAGCTATGGTAATCAGATCGGTGTAGCCACTACCTATGTAAAAGAGATCTATCACCCGAACTACGCAGCCAAACACTTGGAACTCGGAGCGGTCATCGGAGCAGTGCCTTGCGAGAATGTCGTTCGTCAGAAACCTATAGCCGGAGATATCGTAATTTTGCTTGGTGGAAGAACCGGCCGCGATGGAATCGGTGGAGCAACCGGGTCCAGTCAAGCACACAATCAAAAAAGTTTGACTCTGTGTGCCAGTGAAGTTCAGAAAGGCAATGCGCCGGAAGAACGAAAAATACAACGCTTATTCAGAGATAAAGAAGTCGCTCAAATTATTAAAAAATGTAATGACTTCGGAGCCGGCGGTGTTTGTGTAGCGATCGGTGAATTGGCAGACGGTGTTCGCATTGATTTGGATGCCATACCTGTTAAATATATCGGGCTTAGTGCTATGGAACTAGCAATCAGTGAAAGTCAGGAACGTATGGCAGTGGTCGTCGATCCGAAAGATGTGAAACTATTCTTAGCTAAATCGATTGGAGAGAACATCGAAGCGACGATCGTTGGAATTATTACCGAAGAACCTCAATTGACGATGGTGTTTCATAATCAAAAAGTGGTAGATCTTCCACGATTTTTGATCGATACCAACGGTGTCCGACAGACTACAAAAGCAATCCTTTCAAAACCTTTGATCAGTGAATCTTCACAACTTGAATTCAGTGAGTCAGCCTTATTGAAAGTGCTGGGTTCAATCAACGCATGCAGTCAAAAAGGTCTGATTGAGAACTTTGATGCCAGTATCGGTGCTTCCACTGTTCTATTTCCGCTCGGGGGAATTCATCAACTAACACCCGTCCAGGCGGGAGTTCAGAAGATCAGTGTTGAGCACTCATCAACCTCTACTTGTAGTATATTAGCTTATGGATTTGTTCCGCAACTCAGTGAAACAAATATGTTTCTTTCCGCTCAAGGGGCAGTGTTGGAAAGTATTGCGAAAACGATTGCAGTCGGCGGATCTATTAATAAGATTTATTTCTCGATGCAGGAATACTTCCCTCGCTTAAAGGATGACGCAAAAAAATGGGGCGATGTGGTTCAAGCTCTGCTTGGCGCAATGAGTGTCCAAAAAGAATTTGGAAGAGCTGCGATTGGTGGTAAGGACAGTATGAGTGGTTCATATAATGAACTTGATGTACTAAAAACATTGGTCAGTTTCGCATGTAGTACGGCTGAAGTGAGTTCGATCATTAGCCCTGAATTAAAAAAGGTGGGCAATGAACTCTATTTGATTCCTGCGAAACACCAACAGAATGGCTTGTTTGATTTGTCAAAGATCCATCGTGAGTATGCTGAAGTAGAAAAACGTATTTCCAATCAAGAAATCATCAGTGCTTATGTGCTTGAGAATGGTATCGCAGTTAGTTTGATTGCGATGGCTCTCGGAAACGGTTTCGGAGTTGAAATCAATACCCATTTAGATCTGATTGCGAATATGCCGGCATCGATCATTGTTGAATGTCCTCATCAATTAACAGAGAATGATTGGATACGATTAGGTAAAGTTACTTCGCATGAACTTAGTTTCAATGGCGTTAAACTATCCTATGAGAAGTGCCATGATGCGTATCTATACGGACTTGATTTCTTGTATCCGGTAAGCACAAAGCGGAGTTTCGATTTATTATCTAAGACCGATTTTCACACTTCAACACAATTCTCGCATGATACTCTACAGGACAGTGTGAACGTAGTAATTCCGGTTTTCCCCGGAACCAATTGTGAAACAGATACCGGTCGAGCTTTCTTAAAAGCAGGAGCTCAAGTGAAATATGCAATCTTCCGTAATTTGAATTCTGAGGTCTTGAATCAATCGATCGAAGAACTTACTACAGCGATCGATAATGCGCATATCTTAGCGTTGCCCGGTGGATTCTCCAGTGGTGATGAACCAGATGGAAGTGCTAAATTTATTGTCAATGTATTGCGCAATGAGAAAATCAAAGAGGCTGTTCATCGATTACTTAAACGTGATGGTCTGATTCTGGGGATCTGTAATGGATTTCAAGCTCTCATCAAAACGGGTTTATTACCGTATGGAGAGATCAGAACCTTAAAACCAGATGATTGTACACTTACTCATAACGATATCAACCGACATATATCTGCAATCGTACGAACGCGTATCACCAGTAACGCATCACCATGGTTAAGAGATGCTAAAGTAGGTGATGTGTTAAGTGTTCCTATCAGTCATGGTGAAGGTAGATTCGTCGCAACGGATCTCCAGTTGAAACAGTTGATCAAAGAGGGTCAAGTGGCTCTACAATATGTGGACGAAAAGGGAAATCCAACGATGGATCCTCACTATAATGTCAATGGTAGCAGGGGTGCGGTAGAGGCATTGATCTCACCGTGTGGACATATCTTAGGTAAGATGGGTCACAGCGAACGCAGTCAAGAAGAACTCTATAAAAACATACCGGTAGAATCAGATTTCAATCTGATTGCCAGCGGTGTGAACTACTTTAAACAACACTGAGGAAAAAAACATGAAAAGGATCGAAATGATTTATGAAGGTAAAGCCAAGCAGTTGTATACCTGTGAGAGAGAAGACTGTCTGATTATTCACTATAAAGATGATGCGACAGCGTTCAATGGGGTCAAAAAAGCTCAGATCTCAAATAAGGGTCTTTTAAACAATGAAATTTCAACGATCATCTTTCAGTATCTTCAAGAAAAAGGTGTCAAGACTCACTTTGTAAAACGACTTAACGAACGTGATCAGCTATGTAAGAAAGTGACGATCCTTCCCTTGGAAGTGATTGTGCGTAATGTGATTGCCGGATCGATGGCGAAGCGGTTGGATATCGAAGAAGGAACTCGCCCTGCGAATGTGATCTATGAATTATGCTATAAAAATGATGAATTAGGCGATCCACTGATCAATGAAGACCATGCGATGGCACTAGGTGCAGCGACGGCTGAAGAGTTAGTTGAAATCAAACGCAGTACGCTTGAAATCAACCAACTATTGACGGAAATGTTTGATAAGATGGGAATCATGTTGATCGACTTCAAAGTTGAATTCGGTAAAACCTTGGATGGGGAGATCGTACTCGCAGATGAGATCAGTCCTGATACTTGCCGTTTATGGGATAAAGAAACACAAAAGAAATTAGATAAGGATCGTTTCCGCAGAGATTTAGGGAACGTTGAGGATGCATATCAGGAGATTTTAGCACGCCTGAAGAAATGAGGAAACGTATGTCGGAAATCAGTATGCTTTTCGAAAGAGAACTGCATGAAGAATGCGGCGTCTTCGGTGTCTTCAATGTTGAGAATGCGTCCGAACTAACTTACTATGCGTTGCATGCCATGCAACATCGAGGTCAAGAAGGTGCCGGTATCGTTGTAAGCGACAAGGATCGTCTGTTGAGCGTTAAAAATGAAGGAAGCGTCCGTGAAGTATTCTCGGAATCTTCATTGCGAAAATTATCCGGTCAAATGGCCATCGGCCATGTACGATATTCAACGCAAGGAGGCGGTGGACTATTGAATGTACAACCGTTCCTCTTTCATCATACGACCGGCGACTTCGCACTGTGCCACAATGGTAATATCGTCAATTCAAAAGAATTGAGACAACGACTTGAATTGGAAGGAAGTATCTTCCAGAGTTCGTCAGATTCAGAAATTCTCGCTCATTTGATCAAGAAAGATCCGCGTACACGTCGATTGGCTGCCATCAAAGAAGCACTTATTTATATGGAAGGTGCTTTCGCATTTTTGATTCTGACGAAAGACCGCTTATACGCCATGCGTGATAAACATGGATTACGACCTTTATCACTGGGTAAAATCGATCATGGTTATGTGTTGAGCAGTGAGACATGTGCGTTCGATGTGATTGGAGCTACTTTTATCCGAGATATTTTACCAGGTGAGATCATTACGATCTCAGATGACGGAATCACCTCTGATTTCTATGCGATGGACACCGAGGATCGTATTTGTGCGATGGAATACATCTACTTCTCGCGTCCTGATAGTGATTTACTAGGACTAAACGTCCATCGTTCACGTAAAGAGTGCGGAAGAGTACTTGCCAAAGAAGCTCCTGTTGAAGCTGATATCGTTATCGGTGTTCCCGATTCTTCCTTATCGGCTGCCTCCGGATATGCGGAAGCAAGCGGTATCCCGTATGAAATGGGACTAATTAAAAATCGGTATATCGGCCGAACCTTTATCGAACCTAGTCAGGCAATGAGAGAAAAGGGAGTCAAGATGAAGTTATCTCCGGTCCGTTCGATCGTTGCGGGAAAACGAGTTGTTATTATCGATGATTCGATCGTTCGCGGGACGACTTCTATGAAAATCGTCACGATGTTACGTCAAATGGGGGCGAAAGAAGTTCATATGAGAATCGCATCTCCACAGATCATCGCACCTTGTTTCTATGGAGTAGATACATCGACCTATGAAGAACTGATCAGTGCTTTTCACTCAGTGGAAGAAGTACGTAAATTGATTGGATCCGATAGTCTTGCATTTCTCTCACTGGATGGTTTACATGAAGCATTGGGTAAGAAGACATTGTGCACTGCTTGTTTTACCAGAAATTATCCTACCCATTTGTATAATAAGTTTGAGGAAGCCAATAAGGACGGAAAGTTCTAGGAGGAACAATGAGCGAACACTATAAAGATGCGGGAGTCCATCTCGAAGCAGGATATGAATCGGTAGAAAGAATCAAGAAGCACATAGCTCGAACTAAACGACTGGGAATGGTAGGAAATATCGGATCCTTTGGAGGTTTGTTTGACCTATCACTTTTAAATATGAAAGAACCGATGTTGGTCAGCGGAACAGATGGTGTCGGAACAAAGCTGAAAATCGCTTTTGCGATGAATAAACATGATACGATCGGCATCGATGCAGTTGCAATGTGTGTAAATGATATTCTGGCGCAAGGTGCAGCCCCTTTATATTTCTTGGATTACTTAGCGATCGGACATAATTACCCGGCTGTCATCGAAGAAATTGTCAAAGGTGTCAGTGATGGATGTGTCATGGCTAATTGTGCCCTGATTGGTGGTGAAACAGCTGAAATGCCGGATATGTATCAAAAAGGTGAATATGATATTGCCGGTTTCTGTGTTGGTGCTGTTGAGAAAAGTAAAATGATCACCGGTGAAAACACAAAAGAAGGGGATGTCGTTCTTGGTTTAGCCAGTAGCGGTATTCATTCAAATGGGTTTTCATTGGTTCGTAAAATCCTATTCAAAGATAACAAGGTGGATATCAAGTCTCCTTTCAATGAAACTCAAACTTTAGGCGATGTCCTTTTGACTCCTACCAAGATCTATGTAAAACCGGTACTTGAGGTATTAAATCAACTTCCGGTCAATGGGATCGCTCATATTACCGGAGGTGGGTTTTATGAGAATATGCCTAGATGTCTTTCAGAAGGATTAGGTATTGAAATCAAGCGCGGAAGCTGGAAAATTCCGGCGATTTTTAATTATCTAAGTGATCTGGGCAAGATCGAAGAAAAAGAAATGCTGAATGTCTTCAATATGGGGATAGGTATGATCTTAGTGGTCGATCCTCAATATGCCCGTCAAGTTGCCAAGATCTTGATCGATAACGGTGAGACAGTCTATGAATTAGGTAAGGTATGTAATATCGAAGGAATTCATCTTGTATGAGGAAAATCGTTGTATTTGCCTCGGGTAACGGTTCAAATTTCACCGCAATCATACAAGCAATCAAAGCAGGGACACTTGAAGCAACTATCGTCGGTTTGATTTGTGATCAACCGAATGCCTATGTTCTGCAACGCGCCATGGATGAAAACATCCCCACAGCCCTCTTTGTGCGAACTGAGTTTAGCGATAAAAAAGCCATGGAAACGGCCATGTTGAATCAATTGATCCAATGGCAAGCAGACTGGCTGGTCTTAGCCGGTTATATGAGAATTCTTGGGGAAGTGTTACTTCGTGCCTATCCTCGCCACATCATCAATATTCATCCGTCTCTCTTACCTAAATACAGAGGTAAAGATGCCATCGGTCAAGCGATTGCAGCGAATGCGAAAATAATTGGAATCACTATTCACTATGTAGATGAAGGTATGGATACAGGTGAGTCCATTGCACAGTTTATGTTTGAGATAAAAGAAGGAGAAGAACGAGAAAGCGTGGAACAACGTATTCATGCTCTTGAACATCAAAAATATTCGACAGTACTACAAAAATTAATGGAGGAATCAGAATGAAAAAGCGAGCTCTGCTTAGTGTCAGTGATAAATCAGGACTTAATGATCTGGCTAGAGAATTGATCAGTCTTGACTACGAATTGATTTCGACCGGAGGAACCAAGAAATCTCTGGAAGAGGCCGGAATACAGGTGACGGGAGTCGAAGAGGTAACTCAAGCGAAAGAAATGCTGGATGGAAGAGTTAAGACACTTCATCCGTCGATTCATGGAGGACTTTTAGCGATACGTTCCAACCCGGATCATATGGCTCAAATCCAAAGTGCCGGTATCACTCCGATCGATCTTGTTATTGTCAATCTGTATCCATTTAAGAAAACCATTTCAAAACCTAATTTCACAGCTGAAGAAGCCATTGAAAATATCGATATCGGTGGCCCAAGCATGTTGCGAAGTGCCGCTAAAAACCATCATGATGTTACTGTTATTTGTGATCCGGCTGATTATCCGGTTTTACTTGAACAGTTACACGCAAATTCCGCAACAACGTTGATATTCAGACAAGCTATGGCAGCCAAGGTATTCCGTCAGACAGCTGCTTATGATGCGATGATTGCAGAATACATGACGGATCTTGTCGGGGAAGAAAATCCTGAAAAATTTACTGCTACTTTCGAATTAAAGCAGACCCTTCGTTATGGCGAAAATCCTCATCAAAAAGCGTGGTTCTACAGTACACCATTCGAAGAAGAGAATGCATTATCGAGTTGTGTACAATTACATGGTAAGGAACTATCCTACAATAATATTCAAGATGCGAATGCGGCACTTCAATTGTTAGCGGAATTTGATCAACCAACTGCGATCGGTTTGAAACATACGAATCCATGTGGAGTCGGTACTGCTGATACATTGGTTGAAGCATGGCAGAAAGCCTATGAGAGTGATCCAATCAGTATATTCGGAGGTATCGTTGCTTTTAACCGTGAAGTCACATTGGAAATCGCAGAACCTTTAAGTAATATCTTTTTGGAAATCATCCTTGCACCTTCCTATACGCCTGAAGCACTCGAATGCCTTAGCAAAAAGAAAAATATTCGGCTTATGACCACGAGTAGTACTCCGGCACGCAAATTCTCCAAACAATTTGTCCGTATCAGCGGAGGCTTGTTGGTTCAGGACAGAGATAGTATCAGTGCTGATCTAACTAAGTGTACGATTGCCACAACAACTCAACCAACAAAGGCTCAATACCAAGATGCGCTATTCGGTGAGAAAGTTTGCAAGCACGTAAAGAGTAATGCGATCGTCATTGTCAAAGACGGAGCTACGTTAGGCATCGGAGCCGGTCAGATGAATCGTGTCGGGGCAGCCGAGATAGCACTTAAACAAGCCGGTAAAAAAGTAGAGGGTGCCACTATGGCCAGTGATGCATTTTTCCCTATGTCCGATACAGTAGAACTAGCAGCTAAATACGGAATTGCGCTGATCATACAACCAGGTGGATCAATCAAAGACAAAGATTCGATCGAAGAATGCGATAAACAAGGGATTGTGATGGTTATGACGGGTGAACGTCATTTTAAACACTAAGATGAACAAGATCTTAATTATCGGTAACGGTGGCAGAGAACATGCACTCGCATGGAAATTTTCCCAAAGTAAAACAGTGAGTGAAGTTTACGTTGCACCGGGCAATCCTGGGATGTCAGCTATCGCAAAGATTGTTGATATCGATGCAAATGATTTCAAAAGTCTCATTGCTTTTGTAAAAGAGAATTCGATCACACTTACATTTGTTGGACCTGAAGCACCGCTCTCAAAAGGTATTGTAGATGCTTTTGTGTTAGCCGGATGTAGGATCTTCGGACCAACCCAAGTTGCAACTCAACTTGAAAGCAGTAAATCATTTGCGAAAGAGTTGATGAAAAAATATACGATACCAACCGCAGCCTATCATACGATCTATACATTATCCGAAGCACTGGATGTACTAAACAAGAATCCGGCTCCGATCGTCATCAAAGCAGATGGATTGGCAGCAGGTAAGGGTGTTACTGTCGCAATGAGCGATGAGGAAGCCATAGAAGCCATATACGCGCTATATCCTGATCACGAAACTAGAATTACAACCGTCATCGAAGAGTACTTAGATGGCGAGGAATTCAGTCTGATGGCGTTTGTGCACGGGAATACCGTGATCCCAATGGAACTTGCCCAAGACCATAAGCGCGCATTTGACCATGATTTGGGTCCGAATACCGGAGGTATGGGAGCTTACTCTCCGGTACCGCAGATTTCCCGGGAAATGATCGAAGAAACAATGAAGAATGTCATGATTCCCATGGCGAATGCGATGGTCAACGAAGGAATGCCGTTTACCGGTATTCTTTACGGCGGTCTGATGGCAACAAAATCCGGCATTAAGACAATCGAATTCAATGTTCGTTTCGGTGATCCCGAAACCGAAGTCGTACTGATGCGATTGATGAACGATTTAGACAGTGTTATTTTCGATGTCATGAACGATCAAGATCCACATCTTACTTTTGATCCTCGTTTTGCGATCGGAGTTGTCCTTGCCAACAAAGGTTATCCGGCCCATTATGTAACAGGTAGTGTTATCTCAGGACTAGAAAACGTTCACTCAGCGATTTTCCATATGGGAACATCAATGATAGATAATAAAACTGTAACCAAAGGTGGACGAGTACTTTTTGTTGCAACTTTAGGGGATACCCTTGCAAAAGCACGCGAAGAAGTATATAAAGAAATTAAAGCGATCGAGTGCGATGACTTATTTTACCGCATGGATATCGGTGATCGCTATATCAACATCGAGGAGAAATTATGATTCAACGTTATTCACGAGCAGAGATGACAAAATGCTGGGATGATCAACATCGTTTTCAAGCATGGCTTGAAGTCGAATTAGCTGTTTGTCAGTACTATACACAAGAAGGATTGATCACCACCAACGAATATTTAAAATTACGTGCTGATTCAAAATTCAGTGTCGATCGTATTTTGGAACTAGAAGCCGAGACACGCCATGATGTGGTAGCCTTTACCCGTTGTGTTAGTGAGAGTTTAGGTGCTGAAAGCCGTTGGATCCATTATGGAATGACAAGTACCGATGTTGTCGATACAGCCTACGGTCTTGTGTTCAAAAATGTTAACGACATCATTCGCAACGATCTCAAAGAAATCTCAAAAACTTTAAATGAAATGGCGCTGCGTTACCGTTCTACACCCTGTATCGGGAGAACACATGGCGTTCATGCGGATATTACTTGTTTCGGACTTAAATTCGCCCTTTGGTATGATGAAATTCAACGTCAATCCGTGCGTTTTGAACAAGCAGCAGCCCAAATCGAAGTCGGTAAGATCAGTGGCGCTGTCGGTACTTTCGCCAATACATCACCGAAATTGCAAGATGAAGTATGCAAGATTCTTGGTCTGGGATCAGTAAATATCTCCACTCAAACCTTACAACGTGATCGTCATGCGTATTACCTGAGTATCATCGCTCTGATCGGCAGTACCCTAGAGAAGATCGGGATCGAACTTCGTCACCTCCAACGTACTGAAGTACGCGAAGTCGAAGAAGGATTCGGTAAAGGTCAAAAAGGATCAAGTGCTATGCCGCATAAACGTAATCCGATCTCCAGTGAGAATATTGCCGGATGTGCACGTGTTCTCAGAGGCTATATGATGACCGGGTTCGAAGACATCCCTTTATGGCATGAACGCGATATCTCCCATTCATCTGCTGAACGCATCATCTTACCCGATGCGACGATCTTACTGGATTATATGTTGGATCGCATGAATCGAATTCTAAAAAATCTAAGCGTCTTTGAGGACCGTATGATCCAAAACATCAACTTGACTCATGGTGTCATCTTCGCTCAACGAGTGATGACGATGTTGATCGAGAAAAAAGGCATGACCCGTGAACAGGCCTATGATCTGGTTCAACCGCTAGCCATGGTTGCGTGGACGCAACAGATCGATTTCAGACCTCTGTTGAATGAGAATAAAACAATAACGGATAACTTATCGCAAGTTGAACTCGATGATTGTTTCTCACTCGAATATCACATGAGATATGTTAATGATATCTACCACAGAGTCGGAATCGAATAATCACAACCAAGAGTCGCAAGACTCTTGGTTTGTTCTACTTACTTATATACAAAAAAATGTTGAGTTCCTTGCGAAAACCTTGAATATTTGTTTTAATGTTTATAACAGAGACGCATCTAATTCCAATAAAGGAGAAAGTCTATGCAAATCGGATGTACGAAAAAATTACTGGATGAACTGAAGATAATACCTCAAACAGCCACGAACGAAAGTTCAGTCTTTTCATGGAGCGCTAACATTCTTTTTATCAATCATCGCAAAACGATTGTTCTGACGCATAACGAGACTCTCTACTCTCTAATCCTTTATGGTGTAAAAATGAATGAATTCAAAAATTTCGCAGATATAATTACACAAGCTGTACGAATGACATTTTTAGATAAATTCATAAAAGAAGACGTAATTGACCAGTACATCAATGCAGATCCCGGGGTCACCTTCACAAAAATCAAAGATAGAAGTCACGTGGCTCGTCTCAATAAGTCATGCTCAAATGTGAATTACTTGTCAGAGTATATCGAAACAGATAAAATGCATCAACGAAAAGTTAATGGGATTTTGAATAACAGACCAACTAAAATTCGTAAAGACTATCCGTATACTTATATTTCCGAGTTACTATTTCTTGATTTGGAGAAATTTGCCGGTCAACCACTCTTTTCATGTAAAGCCGCTATCATGGAAATCAAATTAGCTTTCGAGAAGTACCCGGCAATCCGACGAGTCGTCGTTCCGGTGAATATCACCTTTGATCAGTTTCATGACATCATTCAAAAAGCATTTAAATGGAACAATTCTCATCTTTATGAGTTCAACCTTTTAGATAAGAAAGATAAAGAAATTGCGAAGTTTGTCTGTTACGAAGATGAAATGTTTGAAAATGGGAAAGAACCTATAATGGATACAGATGTAATACTTGCTGATTATATGGGTAAATTCAGTAAGATTATCTATAATTATGATTTCGGTGATTCATATACTCATGAAATCACACTGATTGAAACAGTGGATAATTATCTGCTTAATTATCCGACTTGTATAGATTTCAAAGGCTTAGCACCCATCGATGATTTTGGAGGGGAAGGTGCCTTTGAAGATTTCATGGATATCTTAATAGATCAAAAAAACGAGGAATGGCAAGAAACATTTACTTTTGCGGTTGAAAATAATATTATTGACAATAAAAATAGCGTAAATAAAAGATTAAAGGAGGTTTTGCGATAAAAACGGATTCTGCTAAGTAACAGTTGAATCATCTAATTCACTTTCCCGGTTCTGGCCATTTTATCGGCAAGGCAATTGTATTCATTATCCGAATGCGCTTTTACTTTAACAAATATAATTTCTATTACTTCTCTAGACTTTTCAATATACTTTGCGTAATTAGCATAATTCGGACATTTGTTGTGGCGACTCTTTATGTTTTCGGAAGTAGAAAAATAATTAAGACCAGACCAATCATGATAAATAAAAATTCGTGTAAATTTTAAGGAGAGAGCAGTTTTAATTGCTGTTTTAACGGCAACTATTTCAGCAATATTTGAACCATACTTATTTTGTGATTTTAGTTGCTTAGTAAAAACAATACGATGTGGGCGTTTATCAGCTCCATCATATAAAATAATCGCACAACCCATTAAATGGTTATTTGGGTTGTAACTTCCGTCTGTATAGGCATTCGCACTTTGTAGTTCCATATGGGAGACCTCCTTTAGATAAAAAACCATCAGTCCTCGAGTGATTAGAATAATCACCTGAAAACTAATGGTTACATGTAACATGCTAAGGTCAGACAGAAAAATTCATGTCTTTTAGTCCTTAAGGAATAGGGACGAAGTCTTGTCTATTCCGCACCAGATGAACAATAGTGTTCACCTTATTCATTTTTTATATCGTATCACGAAATTAGGAAATTGAAAACAGGAAAAATTTGTGGATATAATTACTAACGCAATGATGAGTCAAAAGAGGATACTCTTGTCGGTTTTAGTTATCTGTCACGATAACTTTCAGCGAATCACTTGAATTACAATAATTTTTATAAAATTTTATGAGTGACTTAATCAAAGAATCTAAAACCAAAATACAAGATCATATCACTACTATACTTTTACTATGTTGATCAATCCATTTGCGTATAAGCTTTTTTAGGTGAATAATAGGGGTGCATGATAAGAATAGATAGTTCAACTTATCAAAGGGAGAATATAAATGAAATATGAAAATTCAGGCTTTCTAAAGCGAGCCAATCGTTCGGCGATGGCTGCGATCGTGATTTTGGTATTGATCTATGTATTGGGTATGTATGTGAGTCTTTATGTGGAAATACCTGAAGATGCCACCGCTTGGCAGTTTGCGATGAAATCGATCATTCTCTTATTGCACCTAGGTTTAGGAACACTCTTGGCTATTCATTCGACGTCACTTATTGTGATGGCAGTAAAAGCCAAAAACTCGACGTGGACAATGTATTCGGGAATCGGATTGGCAGGCGTATTACTCGCAATCGCGACCGGATCCTCCTTCATCACTCAACAAACTGAATTGAGTTCATTTTTGATGGCATTGGGTTTAGGCATTTCGATCTTAGCGTATACGCTTGGAATCTATCATTCATCATCAACTAAATAACGTTAAAAGATCATATAAAAAAGGAAGAATCGTATATTCGTAATTCTTCCTTTTTTATTGGTTACTTACTATAAGCGATGGCTGGTTCTGTAGTGAAACTGATGGATGATCCAGTCGAAGAGTAACTGTAGATCGCATCGGCCGGTAAACCTTGTGCTTTGGCTGTTACGGAAGCCGGCGGCAGTTCATACGTCAATGTAAAGTTGAAGTCAAACTTCCCCAAACTGAAATACATAGTTTGGAAATCAATCTTATCGATCTTCGGTCCATTGGTCCAGATTCGTTCACCGACGAGTTCTTCCAAGAAAATTGGAATCACCAAGGTCTGTTTCGGTGCTAACGCCGGAATCTTTTGCCCGGAAACGGTTTTAAATGTTGAATAGTAGACATTGCCTGAGAATGTCGCGTAGAGATCTTCTTCATGACCACTCAAATATACTTTCGATGTATCTATGATGAATTGGTTCGATCCGCTGATATATCCGGCCGGTGTCGCAACATCATATGGATTGTGTAAAGTAATCAACATGTAAGCAGGACGATACAAGTAATCAGGATCCGATTTGATGAAGTTCCAACTAAATGGGTTTGGTCCGCCGACATTGGCGGACGAAGTTGCGTTGGCAGCTAAGCCCGATCCCAAATCAGATAAACCGTCTTTGAGATAGTCGATTGGCGGAATACCGGCAGCTTCCATCGCCATCGTTGCGAGATAATCAGTTCCCATCGAAGTCAACTGATCAAAGTTAGGGAGCGTGGGTGGGATTCCAATCGAGGCTAAGCCATAATCAACAAGACCCTGCAAGACGGTTTGTAACTCATCACGCAAAGAATCCGGAATCAACGGGAGATTCTGAGCGACAAAAGCAATCAATCCGGTTTTAAGCGAGTTATACGTACTGGCGACCCAATTGGTCAAGTCCCCCACAAAGCCGACAACATCGCTAAAGAACTCCGAAATCGCATCTGTTACTTTTTCCCACCAAGATTTATCTTCGGGATGTGGGGTAAAATCAAGCTTTGTCCCGATCGAAAACGGTGCGTATGGTTTTGTTGCTGAACCAAAACCTAAGAATAGTTCGCTTTCCATTGGTTGACGAGTGACGATGTAATGATACATCCAATCACTTCTCTCCCATTTTATCGGTGTATATGAATAACTCACAACCTGCGGAAGTAATGCATCAACTTTTTTGTTTTCATAAATCTTAACTGTATTTGCTTTTGGACGTCCGTATTCAACGATGACTGTCTTGGAGTAATAAGCATAAACACTTCCTACATCCGTTGACGGTTTGAGAGCCACAACACGAACAAAATAGTTTAATTGTTCTTCGTTGTTTAACGTACTGTTGGCCGGAGCAAACTTAGTGAAGTCGACTTTGAATGGGTTGTTTTTAGAAAGTGAATCAAAAGCAACTTCACCGGCGTTGATTTTCATCTGATAAACCAGACCGGCAGCCGTTTCCCAGTTGGCTGAAACAAACGGTACCTTCGAAACTTGAAGCACTAAACTTGTAGCCTCTGTCGCATAGCCCAACGGTAAGAAACAATAAAATTGGGCACCATTCGTGGAATCGATACTGCGATTTTCCGCAAAGTAGAAACTATTAGGGAATTCACCCGAAAAACTCGGATTTCCGCGTGAGCCCGGAGACTGCAGGTCAAAGCGGAAAGAAATCATTCGGGATGGAACTGTTTTCGTAAGCGACTGACCATAAATGACTTTCGTTCCTGTTCCTCCATCACCGATAACAGCGCCTTTGGAATCAACGGGAATCACACGAACATAATAGGGTTTCTGAACCGGTGCTGATCCAAGGGTAGATGTCGGAAGGATCAAAATCCGTTGTAAGATCGAAGTTGAAATTTTCGTTCGAATCGATAGATTCTTGATCGAGATCGCACTTGCGAAATCGATGGAGAACTCGGTTTCATTAACACTGATATCGCCTGAAGACAAAAGTCCGGCGGGTTTGAGTTGATCTCCTCCGCTTCCTTTGAATGGCGATAACGAAACTTGCCAAATGTATTTAGCCGGCTTAATTGAAGTGTCCTTGAGAATCGAGAACCAACGGACAGTCGAAGCCGAACTATCGATAAAGGCTGTTTGTTGATACTCCGATGTTTTACCTTCTAAAGCCACAGGAGTTTTATTAAGGGCAGCCAGTGGTAATTTGGAAGGTTTAGTTGCTGCTGATGCCACAAACAAAGTAACTTTAGTATCATATACGGGTCTAAAGAAGCGTTTCGCGAAATCAATCTTACTGTATCGATCGATCTGTGAAACAGCCGAAGAAGGGTTATTTACTGCGTTCACCAGCAGACTGTTCAAACCCTTCTCAAACTGAGCTTGTGTTATACCGGAAGATTCAATCGGTTTAGTCACAGTTCCGTTATTAGGTTCATTTCCTTTCGAATCATTTGTGTTGTCGTTAGTGTCGATTGGTTTAGCCGTATTATTGGTGGGTCGATTGAGTATGACAAAAATCGTGCTGATCGTAACAGCCAGGATAGAAAAGAAAATAATGATCAATTTTTTGTTTTTCATTTCTATGTACCTCATTGAGAAATGGTTCCCTTTAAGCACATTATAATAGTTTAAAATTATTATTCCATAGTTATTTATCGGCCTTGAGATAACGCTGTTTACATCTAAATTGTGGATCTGAAAGTAAACCTAGAAAAGCAGATCAAAATCACTTTTCATGCGTGATTAAAATCCATTGTTAATACATAAATAGTGTAAACTCGGAATAAATTAATGTATTACTGTATAATAGAAAATAGATGAGACCAGCACTTACAAGAAACAGCATTGAAGTTGACACCTGAAAAGTAAGTAACATCTTTAAAGGAACGAACCGATGAAAATAGCCATATCAAAAATTGAGATTACCCCAAGTATACCTAGTTATCTGTGTGGACATGCCTTGCGTGTTCATTTACACGAAGGAGTGTTAGATCCTCTTTATTGTTCGGCAGTACTGATGGAGATCAATCAAGAAAAAATAGTTCTCTTGAGTTATGATCTGATTGGCTTGGATGAACAGTTATCGGATGGTATCAGAAAAGTTGTTTCGGAAGCATTGAATATCAACATGGAACATGTCATCACCAGTGTCATCCATACCCATGCCGGTCCGGAAGTCGCTGAATTTTCGATCCTGCAAAAAGATAAAGAAAAAGGAGTGCGCCCCGGTTATCGTGATGAACTGATCGCTAAAACACTCGTCTGCATCAAAGAAGCCAATCAACATTGGATAGAAGTCACCATGGAATTTGCGAAAGTCATGATCGAGGGCTATTATGGAAACCGTAATAACATCGATTTACCTAGTGATAAGAGTGTCAATCTATTCAGATTCTTGGATAACAATCGTAAACCGGTGGGAATGATGGTCAATATGTCGACCCATCCGACAGTATTGGGACCGCAAAACTATAAGATAAGTGCAGACTTATTAGGATCTGTACGACAAGGGTTGGAAGATCGTTGGCATGTCCCTATCCATATGACAAATGGATCGCAAGGCGACGTTAGTAACCGTCAGTACCGTCAAGGCAATGATGAAGCTGAACTGAAACGAGTATCCAACGGGATCCTGGATCAGATACCGTTTGAACTGCCGTGGAAGGATGTTACACCAACCAAGATCGATATTCAATCCGTAACGTTCGATATTCGATATACTGTCGATAAAGTAGAGATCCAACGTCAGATCGATGCCACGATAAAAGAATTGGCAGAAACAGATAACACAGAAATCAAAAAATTATATACATCCGGATTGTCGGCCCTTACCGGACGACTTGCCGGTAGTGATACAGTCGCTATGCATTTAGTGAGTTATATTCTGGATTTCGCCACATTCAAGATCGTAACGATACCGGGCGAACTCTTCGCTAAACTCGGCTTACAAATCAAAACGGCGACTGATGACAACATCATTCTGTTGGGTCTTACCAACACTTCGGTCGGTTATTTTGTTGAAGCGAGTGAATATGGAAAAAATTACGAAAGTCTTACAACCAATATTCGTAAAGGCGAACCGGAGATGTTTGTTGAGACGATCATCACTCAGTTACGCAACAAGAAGATCCATTAACGTGGATTTTCTTTTTTTAGTCTATAATTTCCGATCGGACAGTGGTACGATATCACATGAAGAGGTGATCCTTATGAGTATGTTATGTATCGGACAATCAACCTATGATATTTCCTTACCGATCGACGGTTGGATAACCGAGAATATGAAATACCGTGTTTATGATAAATTGGAATGTCCCGGAGGACCGGCAACCAATGCGGCGATCCTGTTAGGAAAGTGGCGCGAAGAAGTTTATTTATTGTCTCGTATCGGTAACGATGCGTATGGGACAGAGATCAAGAAGTTTCTGAAGAAGACTCATGTTCATCATATTGCCATTCCGGATACAGAATTTGTAACACCCTTGAGTGTGATCCTATTAAATAAGACCAATGCGCTTCGTACGATCCTCAACTGTCCGGGTGTCTTTCAAGACACTTCCATCGCTTTGGATCATTCGGAAATCGATGTGATTGTGACAGATGGACATGAACTGGAAATTTCGTTACAGTTTCTAAAACAATATCCCAATGCGAAATCAGTGTTGGATGCGGGTAGTCTTAATGAACGAACATTACCCTTAGCGAAAGCAGTGACCTACTTGGTATGTTCAGAAACCTTCGCCAATCAATATACCAATCTGCCGGTCGATATCACCAAGCCTGCAACATGGAGAATCGTTTTTGATAAACTCAATGAACTCAACAAGAACGTTGTTGTTACGCTGGGAGAGCGCGGTGTTTTGTTTGTAGAAGCGGGAGAGATCGTAAATATCCCCTCCTTTTCGGTCAAAGCCATCGATACCAACGGTGCCGGAGATATCTTCCATGGTGCTTTTGCGTATGGGCTCAAACACAATATGCCACTTAGAGAAATCATCCTGATGGCATCAAAGACATCATCAATCTCGGTTACGCGAAGAGGCGGAAGCACTTCGATTCCTGAGCGTGAGGAAGTAGATTAACCAAAAGCACCTGTCAAAAGCAGGTGCTTTATCATATTATAGATAAGTTCAGTTAGATTTGTTCTTGTACTAAAGTTGATAAACTTCTTTTATGATATCCAATAATTGCTCTTTTGTATACGCTTCACCAAGAATCTGATTTATTGATACTGGCTCCGCTTCAATTCTTTCCATAAAAATTCTCATCTCAATGAGAACTAATTCAGGTAATACTTGCCTTGTTTTAGGTGGTAGAAGTGTTGCTAATCTAAAAATATCATTTTTATGTTTTTTTATGTCATCACTTTTGATGCTTTGGTTCCCTTGTTTCTTCTTATCTGTCAGATCCATCCATGCCTTGGCCTTAAACGGGATCATGCCGACAACATCAAGTACACTAATCCCCTCAATCATTGTTTTTGTCTGTAGTAAAAGAGTATAGTAATCTTCATTTAATAAGATTGCCGATAGACTTTCGATTTCATCCGAGATATGGATTGGACCGCAAGTTGATTTTTTGTCTTGAAGTATTTCTATCTCTCTTCGTGAGAATAATTCGATCATTTGAGGATAAGCATTTCTGAGATGATAAGGTAGACCGGTAAAGCGATAGGAGTTTTTATTTTCAATACTTGAACTTCTGGATTGATAACCTGCCAGTTCGATATACGCCCACAATTTTATTCCAAAAGCTTCATCCAAAGCTCCAATGATGATTACAAGATCCAAGTCATGAGTAGCGCGCGGCACTTCACCTGTTTGGGAGAACATGAGCAATTGAAGAGCAGTTCCGCCAATGATTACATAATTTTCTTGATACTCAGCGAAAAAATCAGCAAATGATTTCAACCCAGTCAATAAGACACCTTCCATACGTGTTCCTCCATCATTTCTATAATCTGACCGACAACACGCTCATCAGAATCCTCCGTTAAAGAAAGTGCGATTGAAATGGGATCGATACATTTTTCATTAAAACCAATTTTATAAGACATTACCTGTATTAGATTTTTTTGCACATCACTGTCTACGTTCAAAATGTCGAACAGTTTTCTGTTTTTATTGTAGATCGAACTAAGTATTGAATAGGTTATATAACCATAATTATCCGAAATTCTCGAGTAATAACTAAGTCCCGAGATTCCACTCAATTTCAATTGAAGGAGGTCCGCTGTTTTTGGTAAGTTCTCAACGTAGAATTCACTTACAACCGGTGATTTCATGAAGGGAGAAACAGCAGCATAAAAATCTTTAAAATCAACAGTTAGAATGAAGTATCTGCGTTTTCCTTTATTGACAATACATCTGGGATAAAGTGATTCCAGTTCATCCAAACATCTGACCATTGTAGCTTTAGGAATCTCAGTGAATTTGGACAACTCACTAAGGTTCGCTTTTCTGATTTTATTATAAATAATAAAAGAGATAAGCTTGGAAGCAGACGGAGAAAACCACTTTCCTTTTTTAACTCTTGCAGAACGTAATGGATCAGTTAAAACTATACCTAAGAAAGGCATATAAATGTGTTTGTCTGGAACGACATAAGCGATATTTTCTTCAATGAATTTCTTTGTTTGATATTGGCTGAATTTATCAGAAATCAAAACAACTCTTCTGTTTGTTGCTTTTTCTAATGATTGAACTTGTTTCCGAAGTGTACCGATGTTCATATCATTTTTACTATAAGCACATACGATATCGATCTGCATGATACGAATAAAACACAAATCAAAATTGGTACTGAGAAAAGCAGGAATATTCTCAGTAATCGAATCAAGATCTTCTGTTATTTCCACATGTAACACATTCTTAATGTAGCTTAGATATTCTTTCATCGTTTCTCCTTTGTTTCACTGTTTTTATTATTGTACCACACATATGGAACAATATAGATAAATATGGAACATAAATTCAAGTAGCTCACTCGTAGCTCTACGTAATAGAAACTAATATTCCTTCTTACAGAAAAAGAAACGTCAAAATGGGTATTGATCAACAATATTGTCAGTACTTTTCCAATTAGTTTCGTACGCTACGCAGAAATGAATTTTAAAGGATATTGGTTCATTACCCATCAGTTGAATCCTTAACTAAGCAGAGAGGTTAATAATGAAGGTTAATGTGCCGAAACTTAAGGTTTTAAAATGAAATGAGGGTGTTATAATAAAACCTAGTAAATAAACGAAAGAGACTTGGTACGGCTGCTGTTCTTCAATAGAAGATGAAGTTTATGAGTCAAAAAGCAATGATCAACAAGGAGGAAACGTATGAACCGAAGGAAAACAACATCACTGAAATGGTTCTTCGCGCTGATCGTTTTTGAAATGATCGTGGCTAATTTAGCTCATCCGTCAACTCCGACTCTCATCAAACAACTCAGTCTACCTGCTTATACATTCGGTTCTGCTTTTGCGGCTATGTCCTTCACTAATTTCCTCTTCTCACCGTTTTGGGGAGCTCTCAGTGATCAAATCGGAAGAATACGCATCTATATTGTATGTTGTATCGGATATGCCTTAGGACAGTTCCTATTCGGTCAGTCACTGACCCTAACAAATATCATTCTGGCTCGTTTGATTTCAGGTTTCTTTATCGGTGGAATCAATGTTACCCAACTTACCTATGTTTTAGATGTATCTCCTCAAGACAAACGAGGCATCAACCTTACCATTGAAGCCGCTATCCTGACGATGGCCAGTGCCATTGGTTATCTGATCGGCGGATTCATCGGTGAAGTATCCATTCCGTTGATGTTTGGCGTTCAAGTCATCGGACTCGTTACAGCCGGACTCTTGATGGGTCTCATCATGAAAGATCCACTCCTTACAGAACGCCATTGGCGTTGGAAAGAACTGATCAAAACCTCAAATCCTTTCGCGGCCTTTTCAACAGCCCTCAATAAATTATCGATCTGGTTATGGTTGTTTTTCGCCGTAGTGCTTTTCGCAACCTTCGGATCCACTGCGTACGAACAAAGTTTCAATTACTTCATTCGTGACCAATTCGACTTCAGTTCCTCCTATAACGGACTACTCAAAGCCGGCTTCGGCATCATGGGACTCATCATCAATTCAACCTTCTCCATCTGGATCATACGCAACACCCAACTAAAATGGCCATTATTTTTAACACTGTTTGGTTGTTTCTTCTTTGCGGGACTGGTCACCATAACAATCGGAGCACTTCCGTTCGTGATCATCAGTGTTGCGTTCTTTGCGTTAAACAGTATCTATCTAGTCCTGATCCAAGCTCTGGCCGGTAAAGAAAACCCTCCCGGAAAGAGCGGATCCTTTATGGGACTCTATAATTCAGTAAAAGCCTTAGGGATGATCTTCGGATCACTGATTGCCGGTCTTATCTACGCTCAAGGTCCAATGAGAAGCTTCATGTTGGCAAGCGGAATGTTTGGGCTATCTGCGATAGCGTTAGGGATAATAATTTTTCAAAATAAGTTTTTTAAAAAGTAATTTAGTAACTCTCCATTTTGTGATTTGAGATTGAATAGATAATTGTTTGACTAGTTTGCATATTTTGACCAATAATAAGGACAAATACTCTTTAGTGCTAATATTAGTGTGGTCATTATAATAAAAATATGTGAAAAACCTTCAATTTCTATAAATAGTTTGTATAATAAAAATAGTATCAAAAATTGAATAAATAATTAATCCTAATGGAGGGGGAAATTATGGCACTATTAAAAGCTAACAAGCTTAAGAGAGAAGATAAAAGTAGAAATTCTTTGCATGGAGAAGTGTTTGGTAAGTATACAACATTTGAAATAGATGGAAAAAAACTATTTCAAATAGACACTTTTGGTTCTATTGATAGAATGATTCCAGAAAAATGCAGCCAATCATTACAGTTGGATGAAGAATCAGCAAAATATATTGTAAGGTTACTAATTAGCGAATTTAATATAAAGTGAAAAATAATGAGAACTATTGATTTACCACCTATTGCACCCACGTTGATGGAGTCTACAAGAGCGATAGGATATTCACTAGAAGCTGCAATTGCTGATATTATTGACAATAGTATTACTGCTAAAGGGAGTATTATAGAAATTAATTTTTTCCCAATTGGTGAAGCATATATTTCAATACTTGATAATGGAAAAGGAATGAAATCCGATGAAGTTACCAATGCCATGCAATATGGAAGCAAAAGCCCATGTGATGATCGAGAAATTAATGATTTAGGAAGATATGGTCTAGGGCTAAAAACCGCTTCATTATCACAGTGCAAAACATTAACAGTAATAAGTGTGAGGGATCACATTATTTCAGGTCGTAGGTGGGATTTAGATTATGTAAGAAAGACCGGGCAATGGTCATTATTGGTGCTCGAAGATGAAGACATGATTGATCTCCCAGATTTTAGTCGGATTTCAAGCATGGTAAATGGAACTTTAATAATATGGCAAAACTTAGATAGATTGAGCATTGGTGAGAAAAATTTCAAAGAGACCTTTGGTCTGAAAATGGATAAAGTTAGAGAGCATATTTCACTGGTCTTCCACAGATATTTAACTGGCGAAATTGGTCTAAAAAAGATTGATATTTTGATAAATAATGCAAAAATAACACCAAAGGATCCGTTTTTAGTAAAAAAAAGTACTGTTGTGATGTCTGATGAAATTATTAATATAAATGGTGACAAAGTAGTGGTTCGTCCATACATTTTACCTTTTATCTCAAAAATGGACAGTTCTGATTTGAGAGAGCTTGGAGGTAAAGAAGGATTAAGAAAACAGCAAGGATTTTATGTATATAGAAATAAAAGACTTCTTATATGGGGCACTTGGTTTAGAATGATGCCTAAACTAGATCTATCGAAACTTGCAAGGATTCAAGTGGATATTCCTAATTCACTAGATGACCTTTGGACATTAGATATTAAGAAATCAACAGCTGTTCCTCCAGAATCGGTTAGGCAAAACCTAGTTAAAATTATTGAAAAAGTTTCTGAGGTAAGTAAAAAAGTCTACGTTTACAGAGGAAAAAAAGAAGTTGATAAAACTAAAATTCATGTTTGGAACCGACTAATAACAAGAGAAGAAGGTATTATATATGAAATAAACAGAAATCATCCACTTGTAGAAAGATTTACTTCTTTAGGATCTGAAACGAAAAATGCTCTTGAATCACTATTAACTCAAATTGAAGGTAATTTACCACTTACGTCCTTGTTTATTGATCTAACACAAGATGCAAAAATTGATAACTCAACAAAAATTGTTGAAAATGAAACAATTGAATTGTTAAAGTCGATGCTGGAAAGATGCGGGAATAATGATGATAAAAGCGAAATGTTTAATAAATTATTATCTGTTGAACCATTTTCTGAATACTGTGAAGAGATTAAATTAGCAATGAAAAATGGAGAAATATATGAGTAAAGAAAATCTAGATTTATTTTTAAGACTAGCCTCTGTTATGATTAACCAAAAGTTTAAAACTAGCCCCCCAACAGAGCTTCAATTAGAAGGGGAAGCTAAAGATTTCAGAGCGGCTTTAAGCGAAAAACTTCCAATTTCAGACAAAGAATTTGAACGTGTATTAAAAGAATTAAAAGCATCAATGATTGTTATTATGAGTGATGGCGTGTTTATTTCTGCACAAGATACATCTCATCAATCATGGCTTCCAGCAGCAAGGTCTGATATTAGTTTCTTTTACTGGAATAGATACAAAAAATACCTTGAAGATGTGAAAGGTTGGAATACACGAGTAACTACCAAACTTGATATAGTGACTGACGAAATATTAGATTTATTGGGAGATCCTAGAGATTTAGATAAAAAATTCCAAAGACGAGGGCTAATTCTTGGTGATGTTCAATCAGGTAAGACTGCTAATTATACTGCACTATGCAATAAGGCTACTGATTGTGGATATAAAGTGATAATTATTTTAGCAGGAATGATGGAAAATCTTCGCGTTCAAACACAGGAAAGACTTGATGCTGAATTTGCTGGAAGAAAAAGTAAGTATCAACTTGATCCTACTGCAGATCAAGAAATTAAGAACAATCCTTTTGGAGTAGGAAGAATTCCCCCGAATGATATTAATAAAAGAATCGCGTGTTTTACTTCGGTAAATACTGATTTCAATTCAACAATCCTAAAGAGTAATGATCTTACATTAAGAACAATTAATGAAGCAGCTATTTTTGTAGTCAAGAAGAATAAGAATATTTTAAAAAACCTTCATAGCTGGCTTTTATCAAATAATGCCGATCTGAATAACAAAATAGATTTGCCTTTATTGTTTATTGATGATGAAGCGGATAATGCTTCTGTAAACACAAATAAAGAAGATCAAGATCCAACTGCAATAAATGCTGCGATTCGAGATATTCTTGATAGTTTTTACAATGTATCATATGTAGGAATAACAGCGACTCCGTTTGCTAATATTTTTATTAATCCAGATAATTTAGAAGGGAAGACGGATGATCTATTTCCAAGAGACTTTATTTATGCTCTACCAACACCATCCGATTATATTGGGGCAGATGCGATATTTGGAAACGGCAATGAGGATAGTTCAATGATTAGAAGCAACGCTGATTACTCATCGGCTATAATAAGAATTAAAAACATTGAGATGAATGACTATTTCCCTTTTAAGCATAAGAAGGCTATGGAAGTTAATGATCTTCCTCCTAGTATGTATGAAGCCATTGGTTATTTTATGCTTGCAAATGCAATAAGGGATATTAGAGGAGATGTTACTGAACATAGATCTATGTTAATTAATGTTACAAGATATACAAACACGCAGTTGCGAATTACTGAATTGATAAATGAATGGATTGTAGTAGTTAGGTCTGAGTTAGGTAATTTTTCGAAACTTAGTTCTAAGAAAACTTCCAGAATACAGTCTATTCAATTTTTACATAAAATTTGGGATCAATATAAATTTGCAAACATGGCTAAAATGGAATGGGATGAAGTTTTAAGTAAATACTTACACAGAGCAGTTGCACCAATTGAAGTTAGGACCGTTAATCAACAATCTGGCCCTGGCAGTCTTGACTATTTCGCACATTCCAAAACTGGATTTCGTGTGATTGCTGTAGGAGGAAATAGTTTATCAAGAGGACTTACACTGGAAGGTTTATGCGTAAGTTATTTCTATAGAAACTCAATTATGTATGATACGCTTTTACAGATGGGAAGATGGTTCGGTTACAGAAGAAACTATGAGGATGTTTTCAAAATCTGGATGGCAGAAGAAGCTTTAGATTGGTACGGTTTTATAACAGATGCTACTAATGAATTAAAGTTAGAAATTCATCGAATGAAAGCATTAAATCAAACTCCAGCAGAGTTTGGACTAAAAGTTCGTCAGGATCCAAATTCACTTATTGTTACTGCAAGAAACAAAATGAGAAGTGCTAAACTTCTTACAATTCCAATTAATGTTGCTGGTAAATTGGTGGAAACACCAAGATTAAAAGCTGATGCGAAAATATTGAAATCCAACGAAGAAATATTCAGAAAATTTGTAGCAACTCTTGATAAATACGGAGTTGAAAAAGAGATTAGTAGTAATGCAAAATTTTGGAGTGGAATTCCAAAAGAACAAGTATCATCTCTTGTAAGAGGCTTTGACACTCATCCATGGCAGTTAGCATTTCAATCATTAGCATTGGCTGATTATATTGATGAAAGTGATGACCTCGAACTTTGGGATGTAGCGATGCCACAAGGATTATCTAAAAAAACAATTGAGTTTGATGGAGCAATAAAGAAATTTGAAATTTTTCCTGCAGAACGAGTTATTAGTAATGACGGACAAATGATTAGAATTAGTGGAACAAAAGTTAAGGTTGGCGCAGGATTATCAACGAAAATAGGGCTAACTGATGAAGAAATTAAGAGAGCTAATGAAAGATTTGAGGCACTTTTCCCAAATGATTTAGGAAGAAATAAATCTGACAGCACTTATTTAATTGAGAATCGTAAACCAATTCTTATGCTACATGTTATAAAGTGTAAACAATTAATAGGTGAAAACGAACAGAAACTAAGTCCTGAATATATTTATGCATTGGGATTAGGGTTTCCTTCTAATGGTAAAAAAACCAGAACAGCTAGATATGTAGTGAATGTTAATGAACTGAAAAATTGGGATTCATATAGTCTCGATGGGGAGGAAGATGACGATGAGCTCAGTTAATGATTTAAATAAGAAATGGAATAATCTCCATTTTTATCCTGGCGGTTTTATAAGAATTGATGGAGACCATCCTCTTGAAATATATATAGGTTATGAAGAAATAAATCAGAAAACACTCTTGATAGCTAACTCTGGTGAGATTATTGATTTGAAGTCTTCCGCTTCTATAATTGCTAAAAATTTCAAAAGACAAAATGGAGAATGGGCAATCTCATTTAGATTAATTAGAAAAGATAATGAAGATGTTTTTATACATTTATGTTGGGATATAATTGAGTCTTCAAGACAACAAACTTCACATTCCATGAGGTATGTAATTGATAGATTTTTAAAATGGCAGAAACTTATGGAACAACAAAGAAGTGATTTAATGGATAAATCAAGACAAAAGGGACTTATCGGAGAACTTTTGTATTTGTCAGAAAGATTAAAAGTGAAAGATGCGCTCGAAGCATTGAAAGGGTGGGTTGGTCCTGAAGACGCTGATCAAGACTTTATTTATCAAGATTATTGGAGTGAAATAAAAGCTGTTTCTTTATCGACAGATAATGTTTCGATTTCTTCCCTCGAGCAACTTGAAATAGCGGAACCTGGAACTTTAACCGTATTCTTTATTGATAAAACTGCTCCAGATAATTTGAATGGATTTACATTATTAGGAAAAGTTAATGAATTGAGAAAAGAATTAAATTTGAATAGTAAAGCAAATGATATTTTTGAGAATAAAGTTTTCATGTATGGATATACTGACAGAAGAGAGTATGATGAACAAAAATATGTTTGTGCAAAGCGAAGCGAATTCACGGTCAATAAACAGTTTCCGAAATTATTGCGAGATAACATACCATCACAAATAATCTCAGCTAAATACTCTATAAGTTTATCATCAATCGAAGAGTTTAGAATTCTTGAGGAGACAAAAAATGGATTTTAACGACTTTAAGGCGGAACTTATTGAAGAAGTTAAGGCAGCTAATGCAACTAGTGGAGAAGGTACAGATGCATCTTTTGCGAGAATTACCACGAAATATCTTCAAGATATTGATGCAATACCTGATTTTATCCCAGCTTTTTATACTGGTAATGGAAAAAACAATAAATTGGTTCGAGTAGATGGATATGTTTATGATGAAATAGATTCAACAATGAGTTTATTTTTAGTTGATTTTTGGGTTACTAAACCTGATACATTAATAAAAAGTAGTGCAATGTCCTTGTTTAACAAATTAATTTATTTTGTCGAAGAGGTTTATGGAGATAAATTGTATAAAACTGTTGAAAAAAGCACATCAGCAGCAGATTTGATTGGAATGCTTCGGCAAAGTAAGTCGTTTATTCGAAAAATCAGATTAATACTATTAACTAATCGAAATATGAGTGATAGGATCACAACTATAGAATCAAGTGATTTTGATGGGATTCCACTTGAATATCAAATATGGGATTTTGAAAGAATTTATAAAACTTGTATTTCTGAATCTGGAAAGCAGAATATTGAAATCGATTTTAAAAATTATACAGATGAGGGTATTCCTTGTCTTGAAGCAAGCACAACTGATTGTAGTGATTATAAAAGTTATCTATGCATTTTGCCTGGATCTGTACTAGCTGATATCTATGAAAAATACGGCAGTCAATTGCTTGAAGGAAATGTAAGATCTTTCTTATCGACAAAGGTTGCTGTGAATAAAAAAATCAGAGAGACGATAATTCGATTCCCGAAAATGTTCTTCGCATATAATAATGGTATTTCCGTCACTGCATCCGGCTTAGTTATTGAAGATAACGGTAGAGGAAGATTTATTACGTTTGCAAAGGATTTTCAAATTATAAATGGTGGTCAAACTACAGCATCAATTTCAAATGCAAGACATAGAGATAAAGCAAAACTTGAGGATATTTTTGTCCAAATGAAACTAACTGAAATTGACTCTGATCCTGAAAAAACAAATGATCTGGTTAGAAATATTTCAAAATCATCTAACAGTCAGAATAAAGTTAGTGAAGCCGATTTTTTCTCGACACATGCTTTCCATATTAGAATTGAACAAATTTCAAGAAGAATATTTGCTCCTGCATCTGGTGGAGCACAATATAGTACAAAATGGTTTTATGAACGCGCAAGAGGTCAATATTTGCAAGAACAAATGAGAATGACAAGTAGCGAGAAAGATAAGTTTGTTATTCAACATCCAAAAAAACAAGTACTCTCGAAAACAGATTTAGCGAAAATCAGGAATACTTGGGAAGGTTTACCACAATATGTAAGTCGTGGTGCACAGACTAATTTTGTGAAATTTGCAGAGTTAACAGATGAAGAATGGAATACATCAGAAGCAAAATTTAATGATAAATATTTCAAAGAAACTGTTGCATTAGCAATACTTTTTAAGCATACTGAAAGTGTTGTTACAGTACAACCTTGGTATGAACAAGGATATAGAGCTAATATAGTTACATATTCAATTTCATTACTAAAAGAATTAATAAAGAAGCAGTTTCCCAAAAAAAGTTTGGATTTAAGTAGCATCTGGAACAAGCAAACAATTCCTGACATGTTGACAAATGAACTAGTCAAGATAACAAAAGCTGTTTTCGAATCTATCACAGATCCTGGAAGAGAAGTAATGAATGTAACTCAATGGTGTAAACGAGATAGATGCTGGGCTATAATTAAAACAAAACAAATTATTATTAATAGAGAACTTGAAAATTTGCTTGTCGATATAAGCGAAGTAAAGTCTGAAGAAAAAGACGCAAGGATTGACCAAAAGATAGCATCAGAAACTCAATTGGTTGAGAAAGCTCTACTTCTCGGAGCAGATTTTTGGAAAAAACTTTTTATATTTCTAAATGGGAAAAAAATAGGATCACCTGATTTTGATGAAGCGATAAAAATTGCTATGAGAATTCCAAATAAGCTCCCAAATAGTTATCAATGCTCAAAATTATTCGAATATCTAGAAAGAGCTGAGTCTGAAGGATTTAAATAAATGAGGTGTGAACATGAAATATACTGTTGTAGATCTGTTTGCCGGTGCAGGGGGATTAAGTTTAGGGTTTTCTCAAACCAAGAAGTTTAAAGTTGTGCTAGCAGTTGAGAAAAATTTGGATGCTCAAAGAACATACGAGCTAAATCATGAAACCGTTGAAATATTAAATGATGTTTGTGATTTGAACTATAAAGAAATATTAGCAAAGTACAAAAAAATTGATGTTGTTATTGGAGGGCCACCATGCCAAGGGTTTTCCAATGCAAACAGGCAAAAAAATCACGCTATAAGTATGAATAATAAGCTAATAAAAATCTATGTAAAATCAATATGCGAATTGAATCCAGATGTTTTTGTTATGGAAAATGTTGGGATGTTAAAATCTGATGTTCATAGGTTTTATATGGAAAGAAATGAACAGTCCACAATAGAAAGTAACAATATAATAATCAAAATTGACAAGATAGAATTGATTTCAGCTAAATACTACAATCCATTCCTTGAAGAGGTAATCAATGATGAGCAAATGCTTATGCAAAACATTTGGGAAGAAACTGATTATAATATTTTAAATTTACTCTTAAAAAATAGAAACAATCTAGAAAAACTTAATAAATCTCTAAAACTTCACTTTCACAAATTTGGAGTGATTCAAAAGAAATTGGTATCAAGTAGTAATGAAAATTTTATAAAATCAAAAGACTTAGTGCTTGGCGGTTATTTAAAAAATTATTTAGAAAAAAAAGAAAATATTTCTGAACTATTAATAGCACTAGATTGGTCAATAATGATCCAAAAGATGTTGAGAAGATATTTGGAAATTGTAAATAATAATATTTTTGTTAGTGAAATCTACAATAAAAATGGATTATTTTGTAGTGTAAGATCATATTCTGTATTAGACTATATTTTAAAAGTTCTAGGTAATAGAATTCCTGGTTATTATATAAAAAACGAAGTTTTAAGTGCTGTCAATTTTGGAGTTCCACAAAAACGAATGAGATACATAATAATGGGTGTTAAAAACACAATGAAAAAGGAATTTTCCTTACCTAAGGGAACTATTAACAAAAAATCATTTTTTACAGTTCGAGATGCAATTTTTGATCTTGAAAGGTTAAAACCAAATTTTAATGTTTTAGATGATATTAAAGGAATTGATATTCAACATTTACCCATCGAAAAAAACCAATTACAACTTAACCTATTTGATTCTGATACTATTTATAATCATATAGTAACAAAAACAGGTGAAACGGCTTTAGAGAGATTTGAAACTTTAAAAGAAGGTGAAAATTTTCATAACTTAGCACTAAACTTAAAGAATAATACTTATTCGAATGCGGATCGAACTCAAAACACTGTGTATTTACGACTTAAATATGATGAGCCTTCTAGCACAGTTGTAAATGTTCGAAAATCAATGTGGATTCATCCAACAATTAAT
>JBBRCP010000002.1:0-58719 GCA_038204785.1 Erysipelotrichales bacterium | reverse complement strand
ATGGATTCAACGGTATCCTCTTGGTACTGACCTTACAATTATTTCCCCTCGTCTTTCTGTATGTATCGGGAGCACTTAAAAACATTGATAATTCACTGTTAGAAGCTTCAGATAACATGGGATGTACCGGAATCAATCGTTTCTTTAAGGTCGTTATTCCATTATGTATGCCGACGATCTTGGCAGCTGCGCTTTTAGTCTTTATGCGCGCCTTTGCTGATTTCGGTACACCGCTTTTGATTGGTGAAGGTTTCAGAGTATTCCCAGTTGAAATTTACGTTCAGTTCTTAGGTGAGACGGGTACAAACTATAACTTTGCGGCAGCCATTAGTGTTATTGCGATCGTTATTACCGCCATTATCTTTCTATTCCAAAAGTATCTCTCCAGTCGTTTTGCTTTCACGATGAATGCGCTTCATCCGATTGAAAAGAAAAAAGCAAAAGGTGTATTTAATGTATTTATTCATCTATATAGTTATATAATTGTCGGAATAGCGTTTCTTCCGCAAATTTATATTGCTTATCAATCCTTCCAAAATACTTCCGGTAAACTGTTCCGTGCCGGTTATTCATTCAATAGTTACACGGCAGCACTGAAAAGAATGAGTAAAGCAATTCCCAATACCTTTATTATCGGTGGTCTTGCGTTAGTGATGGTCATCATAATGGCAGTCTTTATTGCTTATTTGGTTGTTCGCAGAAAGAACTCGATGAATACAGCGATCGATACCATGTCGATGCTTCCATACATCATTCCGGGATCTGTCGTAGGTATTGCCTTGGTTATGGCATTCAAGAAGAAACCACTCGTTCTAACAGGAACGGCCACTATCATGGTGATCGCGTTGATCATACGTAGATTACCTTATACCATACGATCTTCCGTTGCTACATTACAACAAATACCGATCACCGTTGAGGAAGCAGCCATCAGTTTAGGGTGTTCAAAACTCTCAGCCTTCTTCAAAGTGACGGTTCCGATGATGTCCAATGGTATCATCTCAGGTGCTATCCTTAGTTGGGTCACGATCATTACCGAGTTATCGACCGCTATCATTTTGTATAATACCCGAACCGTTACATTGACATTGGCTATTTACACATTTGTAACACGCGGTAATTATGGTTATGCGGCCGCCTTGGCAACGATCTTGTCCGGCTTCACAGTGATCTCACTGTTGGTCTTCATGAAATTCTCAAAATCTAAAGATATCACGATTTAATTGACTCGTTACTTTATGTAGTAATAAGGATTCCTGGAAACAAGGAATCCTTATTTGTCCAAAAAAAGTCTCAAATTTGATTTATTTGACATATTACTGTCAAAAGAGAACGATGGACAGTAATATCATCTACAATTTTCAACTCTAACGCTTATTTTCGGTATATAATTAAAAATATAAGAAAACATAAAGGAATGAATAAAAGTAGTG
Organism: Erysipelotrichales bacterium; assembly: GCA_038204785.1. Classification (GTDB taxonomy): domain Bacteria; phylum Bacillota_I; class Bacilli_A; order Erysipelotrichales; family Erysipelotrichaceae; genus GWE2-51-13. The sequence continues at coordinate 57,286 of JBBRCP010000002.1, read as the reverse complement.
GGGCGATGATCAGTTTTTTTATCAAACAGAATTAAATTATAGGAATAACGCCGATAGTATGTAGTTGATTTATAATGATTAGCATAGAATTCAACAAATGGGAGTCCATTATGGGCGGAGGGGTTTATGAAAACTGAGCAAGAGGAGTTCATGAATCGGGAAGAAATCGACACGTTCGGTGAAGGCGTCACTAACGAAATGGTGAAACGCATTGGGAAAGCAAAAGTAAATTATGCTTTACAGGAATCCAACATCGAACATCTATTCGGGGAGCGAATCAAACGACTTAGAGTTAGTTGTGAAATGTCACAAGAAGAATTAGCGTATCGCAGCGGATTGCATCGTAACTATATTTCGGATGTTGAAAGAGGACGTCGTAATGTCTCTTTGAAAGCACTCGAAAAATTCGCAAATGGCTTAGGTGTAGGGATTCGAGATTTCTTTTAACTAAGAGTTAAGCAAGAGAGTTGTGAAACTCTTTTTGTTTTATTCGCATTCTCATGCGTGGTATAATAACTTAGGTGATAAAATATGCAACTGGTAAAAATGTTCTTTGGATTTATTATCGGTGTTGTCCTCTTTATTTATATATGGCCGCTGTTGGTGATACTGATCGCAGTCCTTTTGGTTTATTGGGTAGTCTTTTTACGTCGCGTTAGAAAAGTGGCCGATACAGTTTTTACCCAAGCACAAGAAGAATTTCACGATGCTCGTCAGGATGACGATATCGAAACGCCGGTACAACAAGCAGACGTCATCGACGCGCAATACACAGAAAGAGACAATTAACTTATGGATGCGAGTGAATTAGATTTTGAACAAGTAACTGAAGCTGACTGTAGTCTGCTTCTTCATTTCATTGAAGAAGCCGGTTACGAAGAAAGCAATCATAATATCGTTAATCTGTATCAGTGGCGTAGGCAATATCCGCTATGGAAATGCGCTACCGACAATTATCTATTACTACTAGGAATCCATGAAGGAAAACTCTTTATTTATATGCCTTTATGTCAAGAAGAGTACTTCGATGAAGCGATCCTGCAAGCCAAACAAATCTTTACGAAAGCGCATGTTCCATTTATGTTGAGTTGTTTTACCCAACATCCGATGGAGAAAGTACTAAAACTGTTTCCGACATGTTCGTCAATCTGTGAACGAGATGCTTCGGACTATATCTATGAGGCAGAGAAACTACGTACGTTTAGTGGCAAGAAACTTCAGAAACGGCGCAATCATATCAATGCGTTCATGATCGAATATAAAGATCGTTACCGTTATGAAGCGATCACTTCGACGAATCTGGAAGAGGTAAAAGAATTTTTGTTTCATTGGAAAGAATCTGATACAACGGATAATTATTTTCGCTACGAAAAGCAAGGGGCTATGGATATACTGAATCTATTCGGAAAACTTCCCTATCAGGGTGGACTGATTCGTATCGATGATGAAGTACGGGCCTTTGTGATCGGATCGCTGACCTCACCGCGCATGGTTCAGATCAACATCGAAAAAGCAGATGAAACGATTCGTGGATTATATCAGGTCGTCGAGAAAGAATTTTTGAATCATGATTATCTTGAAACAACGCTGGTCAACCGTGAAGATGATATGGGCCTTGAAAATCTACGGGCAGCAAAAATGGCATTGGCGCCAAGCGGATTTATTGAAAAATACCGATTGAGGGAATGCAATGAAAATATCGAAAGCTAATCTTAGTGATAAACCGATTGTATACCGTATGTGGAAGGATGCTTTCGCCGAAGATGACGGAGGTTCCATTGACCACTACTTTTCAGCTTATTATGCGGATGATCAATGCTGGTTGTTACGCGATGAGGATAGGATCGTGAGTACCCTGCAGGTCCATAAACATGACATGATGTTGATGGGAAAACGGATCCGAATCAGTTATATCGTTGGAGTTGTTACGCATCCGCTCTATCGTAATAAGGGATTTATGCGTAAACTACTCAATGGTGTTATCGAAATCCTCGAACGTACGGATCTGGTAAGTATCCTACAAGGATATACACCGGAGATCTATGAACCGTTCGGATTTGAAAAGGTGTATCGTCGTCGTAAATACAGTTTAGATAAATCGATGATCCCGTTACTGAGTGCACAGGGGATCACCTATACAGCAGATGTTTCGGAGATGAGTGCTCTATACAAAGAATTTACACAACACTTCACCGGCTATATGTTACGTACTGAGGCACATTTCACGAAAGCGATTTCGGAAATAAAAGCGATGGACGGAAAAGTGATCTATTATCGAGAAGGGGGCATCCTAAAGGGCTATTGTGTGTTTTATGTACATGATACGCACATTGAGATCGATGAGATAGTCTACTTGGATTCGGTCGGCTTATTGAAGATGTTGAGTACACTGTGCAACAGTAAAGACCGTATCATCCTCTATCTGAGTCAAAGTGAAGATTTGACACGTATTCTACCGAAAGCCGTTTATACTTGGCAAGAGTATATGAGTGTGAGAATCAATGATTTAGATTTATTCAACCAATGTTTTGGAACGCGAGTAACGAATGCGAAAGAAGGATTCAACTCAGTCAACAAGCCATTGTGGATTCATGATAGCCAATAAGGGAGAGATCCCTTTTTCTATATATTGATAAACCCTTCACAATTGACAATAGGGTTGAAAATGCCTATAATAGAGGAGTCACAAAGGAGGACTTTTAAGATGACAGTAAAAATTGCTATTAATGGATTTGGTCGTATCGGTCGTCTTGCATTCCGCTACATGTTCGGTAATCCGGCATTTGAAATCGTAGCGATCAATGACTTGACTGATTCAAAAACCTTAGCTAACTTACTCAAGTATGACTCGGCTCAAGGACGTTATGACGGCCATGAAGTCAGTTTCACAGAAACAGGTATCGTCGTTGACGGAAAAGACATCCGTGTCTATACTGAAAAAGACCCAGCCTTATTACCTTGGAAAGCACTTTCGGTCGATGTTGTTATCGAATGCACAGGATTCTTCACGGACGAAGTTTCCGCTGGCAAGCATATCACTGCCGGTGCACGTAAAGTTGTTATTTCCGCTCCTGCCACGGGCAACGTTGAGACGATCGTTTACAACGTTAACCATGACAAATTAGACGGAACAGAAACAATCGTATCCGGTGCTTCATGTACCACAAACTGCTTGGCTCCGATGGCTAAAGTACTGAATGATAATTTCACCATTATCACAGGTTCTATGACAACGATCCATGCGTATACCAATGATCAGAACACACTTGATTCTCCGCACCGTAAGAATGACTTACGTCGTGGACGTGCTGCTGCTGCCAACATTGTTCCTAATTCAACGGGTGCTGCTAAAGCCATCGGCTTGGTAATTCCTGCGTTGAAGGGTAAACTTGATGGTGCTGCACAACGTGTCCCTGTCATCACCGGTTCAATCACCGAGTTGGTAGCTGTTGTTGAAAAAGCGACGACTGTTGCTGAAGTCAATGCTGCTATGAAGGCGGCTGCCAATGAATCATTCGGTTATAATACTGACGAAATCGTTTCAAGCGATGTCATCGGTATTACTTATGGTTCATTATTTGATGCTACACAGACCAAAGTTTCTAACGTTGGCGGAATCTGCTTAGTCAAAGTTGCTGCTTGGTATGATAATGAAGCTTCCTATACGCACCAATTGGTTCGTACAGCTGCTTACTTAGCTTCAAAGATCTAAATCGTCCTCTACCTTATATACGAAACTGACACCTGAAAAGGTGTCTTTTTTTTCATAATCATTTCACTTGAATTATACCCAGGGGGGGTATATACTACTTTAGAGGTGAGAACTATGAAACTTACAACTTATTCAGTCGAAGGCATGACCTGCCAACACTGTGTCCATCACGTTACGATGGCTCTCAGTGAAGTTAAAGGCGTCAATGACGTCAAAGTCTCGTTAGCCGAAAAGACAGCTCTGGTGAACTCAGACGATACCGTATCGTTTGAAGTTTTGCGAGCAGCTGTTGAAGATGCCGGTTACCAATTAGCCGAAAAGAAGTAGTCGATATGGAAGAAAAAACCTATACAGTCACCGGGATGACTTGTGCCAGTTGCGCTGCCGCTGTAAAACGCGGACTTGAAAAAGTAGATGGCGTCGATGATGCGAATGTCAACCTGACGACCGAAAGAGTGACGGTGCGCGAATCGCGCACCCTTCCATTTGAAACCGTTAAAGCGGCCGTTGAAAAGGCCGGTTACGGATTGGAAGAGATCACTCACACCCAAAAAGTAACGTTGGAAATTGAAGGGATGACCTGTGCTTCCTGCAGTTCCGCTGTTGAGCGCTCACTGCGTAAGCAACAAGGGGTCACTTTAGCCAGTGTCAATCTAACAACCAATAAAGCCACCGTTGAATATGATCCTTCGGCAGTTAAACTCAGCCAATTAAAATCAGCAGTGAGCGCAGCCGGCTATAATGCGAAAGAAATCGATAAGACACTCAGTGTCGATATGGATGCCGAACGTCGTCAAAAAGCGATGAACGACATGACATTTCGCTTAGTTTTGTCGGCCGTATTTGCGCTTCCATTACTCTATGTCGCGATGGGACACATGGTGCCGGGGATCAAACTTTGGTTACCGGAATGGATGAGTCATCATATGTATCCATTCAATTTCGCTATGGTTCAAGTATTTTTGACCTTACCGATCTTATATGCCGGTCGTAAATTCTTTACGGTCGGGTTTAAAACACTTATGCATGGAAGTCCGAATATGGATACCTTAGTCGCCATTGGAACCGGAGCCGCCTTTATTTATGGAATCTATAACACCCTGTTGATTGGCCAAGGACAAACAGAAATGGTCAATTTCCTTTATTTCGAGTCAGCCGGTGTCGTAATCACATTGATCTTACTGGGTAAATGGCTCGAAGAGAGATCCAAAGGCAAGACCAGTCAAGCGATTAAAAAATTAATGGGATTAGCCCCTAAGACCGCTCATCTGGTTCAAGGGGATGCGATCATCGATGTCAACCTCGAAGAAGTGACGGTCAATGATGTCCTACAGGTAAAGCCCGGTGAACGGATTCCGGTCGATGGAATCGTTCTGATTGGAAGTAGCGCTGTGGATGAATCGATGTTGACGGGTGAAAGTTTACCGATCGACAAAAGTCCCGGTGATAAATTGACCGGTGGTTCACTCAATCGGAATGGCTTACTTAACATGCGGGCATCAGCCGTCGGAGAAGCTACGGCGCTTGCGCAGATCATCAAGTTAGTTGAAGATGCGCAGGGTCAAAAAGCACCGATTGCGCAACTTGCTGATACGATCTCGGCTTATTTCGTTCCGACCGTGATTGCGATTGCGATCCTGAGTGCCGGTTCATGGGCATTGGCCGGAAAGCCTTTCCCGTTTGTCCTCAATATCTTCGTGAGCATCTTAGTTATCGCTTGTCCTTGTGCATTGGGCTTGGCTACTCCGACTGCCATTATGGTCGGTACAGGTCGCGGCGCACAGATGGGTGTGTTATATAAGGGCGGAGAAGCCTTAGAGACGGCTCACAAAGTAACTGCCGTCATCTTTGATAAGACCGGAACCTTAACGAAGGGCTTACCAACGTTAACTGACATTGTTGTGTTAGATCGTGATGAAGAAATCCTGCTTACACTCGCAGCCAGTGCCGAAACCGGCTCTGAACATCCATTAGGCTTAGCGGTTGTGAATGCCGCTAAACAACGAAACTTAAAGTTGTTTCCGGTCACTGACTTTCAAGCCATCAGCGGACGCGGTTTATCCGCCGTTGTTGATCAGCATGAAGTTTGGATTGGAAATCCGGCTTATATGAAAGAAAAAGGCATCGAAGTTTTAGTCCACGATCAAATCAATGGACTCGCTAACCAAGGCAAGACCGTGTTACTCGTCGCCATCGATGGGAAACTCAGCGGTTTACTGGCAGTAGCGGATGTCCTCAAAGAAAACAGTCACCTAGCTGTCGCAAAACTCAAAAAAATGGGAATCAAAATTGCGATGATTACCGGTGATAATCAACAAACAGCCAGCGCAATCGCAGCCCAAGTCGGAATCGATTGGGTACTCGCAGAAGTATTGCCGGGTGATAAAGGGACAGAAGTCGAGAAATTACAAAAACAAGGGTATGTGGTTGCGATGGTCGGTGATGGTATCAACGATGCTGTGGCACTAACCAAAGCAGATGTCGGTATCGCCATCGGTTCCGGAACAGATGTTGCGATGGAATCAGCAGATATCGTCCTCATGCGTTCGGATCTGAATGATGTGGTGACAGCGCTCAAACTATCGAAAGCCGTCATGATCAATATCAAAGAAAACCTATTCTGGGCATTTATCTACAATATTATCGGAATCCCGTTTGCGGCCGGCATCTTCTACTTACTTGGTGGTCCACTCTTGAATCCGGTCTTGGCCGGTGCAGCGATGGCTATGAGTTCGGTCTCGGTCGTCACCAATGCGTTACGTTTACGCTTTTTCAAACTGAGGTAAAACATGGAACACTGTGAAATGCATAAGACTACCGATCGTGACGATGTTACGGTCAATGAATTGAGTAAACGACTCAACCGCTTGGAAGGTCAGATACGTGGTATCAAGACAATGGTTGAAAATGATGTCTATTGCGATGATATTTTAATTCAGGTCGCTGCCGTTAAAAGCGCCCTGGATGGTTTTGCGGCAGAACTCTTCGCCCAACATCTGAGAACCTGTGTTGTTCGTGATATCAAAGCGGGTGACCCTGAGATCTTGAATGAGGTCATGACGACAATTAAGCGTCTGTATCGCTGACATGAAGAAGATCTATACGATCACCGGTATGACCTGTGTCAATTGCGAAACGAAAATACGCAAAACACTCAAGCAAATCCCCGGTGTAATAAAAGTAAGTGTCAGTGCCGCTGCCGGTTCAGCGACGCTGACCGGTGATAATCTACCCAATGATTCAGTAATCAAACAAGCAATTGAGTCAGTCGGGTATGGGATCAGTGAACCAAAACATGAAAGTCGTGTGGGTTTTTTGATCATATCACTGATCGTTTTCGTATTCTTAGCAGCTCAATTTCTTTATGGAAATCTAATTTTCGATCCCCTTGCGTCCGGCACGATTTCGGCCGGGCTGATCATCCTTTATGGATTGATCAGCAGCCTGCACTGCGTCAGCATGTGCGGGGGATTAGCACTTAGTAGCAGTCTGCAGAAGTTACGCGGTCGTCCGATGATGGAGGCTTCTTGGCTCTATCAACTTGGGCGTATCACATCCTATACGATGATGGGTCTGATTTTGGGATTGGTTGGGCAGACATTTCAATTGAATGCCATGACACGCAATGGCTTACTAACAGTTGCAGGGGTATGGATGATTCTCTATAGTTTACAGATGGCAGGCATTGTCAGCTTGAGATTACCGGCACTGCCGGAATTTAAATCATTCAAGGTCAAGAAGCTGGATTCGCGATTTCGCCCACTTGTGATTGGTCTTCTTAACGGTTTTATGCCCTGTGGTTCATTACAAACCATGCAGGTTGTCGCTTTGGCTTCACGCAGTCCGATCTTGGGAGCGGGAAGTATGTTGTTGTTTGGACTGAGTACAGCTCCGGCGCTTTTAGCGGTTGGAACACTCGGCCATAAATTAGGAAAAAACAACGCTGCCCGTATGAAACTGGCTTCGGCAGTGATTGTTGGTTTATTGGGTCTACAGATGACGATGCGCAGTGAATGGATCGCTCAACCGATCAAAACACTTGCGGCACACTTTGTATCCTCTGAATCGGCACCGATCCTCAATGGTGTTCAACAGATCACACTGACGATTGTCAACGGCCAATATCGATTGGATTATTCAACAGTCAAAGCGAACATGCCTGTTGCGATGCACTTTAAGATAGAAGGTGTCACAGGATGCGCCAATCCAGTCATATTCTCGTTTCTAGATCGAACTGTCAATGTGAAAACATCTCCGGAACCGATCACGTTCACACCTTCAATCAAAGGGACGTTGAAGATCGATTGTACAATGTATATGGTTCATACTTCAATCAGAGTTGTGTAGAAACCAGTGATTTAATATCGTTTGAATAACCTGAGAAATCAGGTTTTTTTTACTTAAATCGTCATCATGATGTTGAAAGAAATGGTTATTTCCATAAAAAATCCAATCAATCACTGATCGGATTTCTAATTGAAGTAAAGAATCGAGTTGAACGGGAGATATTAAGAAGTAGCTTATTAATGTGCTAAACTGTTTTGGTTGAGTGTGATTTCAAAAACAGCACCGTTTTTATTGTAAGCACGGATGCTTCCACCCATGAATTCGACAGCTGTTTTCGCAATCGAGAGGCCTAATCCGAAGTTACCTGATTTACCTTTATAGAAACGTTCGAATATATGCGGAAGATCAGTGGCAGAAATACCGGCTCCATCGTCTGAAATCTCAATGATCACTTCTGTTCCGTGGATCTTAGTGTTGATCGTGATCGTCGTTGACGCATGTTGGATCGCATTGGAGAGTACATTATTGATGACTTTCATCAATAACGTCTGGTCAATTTTGATGGGGATAAATTCACGCTCACTGAGAACTACGATTTGTTTCTTTTGCGAGAGTGAATAACCTTGTAGGTTCTTCACAAATTCTTTGATTAAATCCGGTAAATTATAATCGATAAAGTCTGTTATATAGGATCTGTTTTCGATTTTAGATAAGGTCAAGAGTTCATCAACTAGGGCAGTTAATCGTTTACTTTCAGTCTGAATGACCTCGGCAGCTTTGACGTTATCGCTGAAAACCCCGGTCATGATGCCTTCCGCATAACCCTGAATCGACATCAACGGCGTTCTGAGTTCATGCGAGGAGTTTTGCAGAAACATGTTTTGAATCAATTCATTGTCTTTTAGATCACGACTCATACGATTCATTGTTTTAGTGAGCTCATTTAATTCAACACTGCTGGTATCCTCGGGAATCATGATGAACTTACCATGGCCGATCTGTTTGGAGTAGTCATTAAGCCGTGTAATCGGTTTAACGATACTTTTAGCTAACTGAAGGGCGATGAAACTACTGATGATGATTCCCAACATAAAAATCAACATCAAGATCGTATTGATCAAGAGGATGATCGACCGCATTCCTTTCGTTGACGAGATATAGATGATTGTGCCAAGCTTACTACCGATGCCGGATGTCTTTCGATATGCATAGTAACTGACACCGTTTTGATTGAACCTGACAATTTCATTTTCAGTTGCTTTTTGGATCGATGTATAAGCTCTCTTTACGATGGATTCATTGAGAAAACTATCTGTAAACGCTTGTGGAAATAGAATAGTACCGGACTTTCCCACAATAACAAATTCCGTATTTGAGATCAACTTAGAAACCTTGAGTGAACTTCGAACTAAGTTCAACTTTTCACGGATCGTTACATCTTGAAGATCGGTTTTTGAGTAAACATCCAAAAACTCTTTTTTCAGTAGTGTTTCGATGCCGATGGCGGTGTTAACTAACTCGGTCTTCGCACTATTCGTTGAATAGATCGTCATCGCAACATTAAAAACCAAAAGCCCTAATAACGGAATCAGGATGATCACAAGTAGGAAAGGTTTCAGTATTTTACGGTTGATCGATTTCATTGTTCTCTCCAAGGGATAGTTTAAATCCAAAACCCCATACTGTCTCGATTTTCACACAACTGTCAGTGATTTTTTTGCGTAACCTTTTAAGTACATCATCGGTGGCACGCGTATCAACATCGGTTTGGAATTTCCAGACATTCTTAAGTAGTTCATCGCGTGAGATTGCCCGTTCTTGATGTGAAAAAAGGTAGACCAACAGTGAAAACTCAGTGGGAGTTAGTTCGAGTATTTGTTGATTCAAGGTCGCTTCACGGATCGATAAATTCAGCGTCAGATCGCCAAAGCTCAGTAGTTCGGGTTTGAAAAGTGTTTGGTCAAGATCAATCCGACGAAAAATTGATTTGACGCGTGCAACCAGTTCGATCGGTGAAAACGGTTTTACCAAATAATCATCACTTCCCAGGGTAAATCCGGTGATTCGATCCAGTTCGCTGTCTTTGGCGGAAACAATAATAATCGGAATTGAACTCTTGGTACGAAGAGTAGAACAGAGGGTTAATCCATCGGTTCCTTCCATCATGATATCGAGGATCACCATGTCGGAAGGAGTTCGCAAGAATTCGCTCAACAGATCATCTCCGTTAGCGAACGCTACGACTTGAAAGCCGTCGCTTGTGAGAAATGAATAGATCAGTTCCCTGATATTGACTTCGTCATCCGCAATATAGATCAATTTTTTCATCGTGGGGTTACCTCCGTGTAGGGTATCGTAAGATGGCGTATCACGTGATTTGATATGAGTACTATTGATATTCTACAACGATTATACGATAGCTTGTACGACAAAATCGAATTCGATGAAAATGCCACGAGTTTGCCACAAGTTTACGGATGTAATGACGTTGTTTTGAGGTATATAATAGGGACATGAAAGGGAGAATGAATGTGAAAAAGCGAATAACACTGATCAGTTGTGCAGCCATTCTTGCTCTTGTGCTTACCGGTTGCGGTGCGAAGTCAAACAAAGATAATTATACGCCGATCGATCAGACTGCCAACACGCAAAAAACCAAGGAAACAGTCCAAACAGCCGATGAGCTTTTGGCAATGATCGCAGATATGGATAAAGTTCAAGTAAATCAGACAGATGTTGCAGATTCAGATCTGCAACTACCTTAAAAGGAGGTAAGACAATGAAAAAATTTTGGATGATCGCAGCTGTCATTGCGATGATGATGACAACAACACTCGGTGTTCACGCAACAGCTCCAACAGCGGGTGCCAAGTCGGAAACAAGAATTAACCAACGGATCGCAGATTTACAAACCAAGAAACAAGCGATTTCAGATTATCGTAGTGCAGCAATGGGAAAAAGAGACATTGTAAAAGACAATCGCGATGATAATAAAGCGATTTGGGAAGAGAATAAAGAACTTCGTCAGACATTGAAAGTAAAACTCGCTGCTATTAAGACAGCAGGGAGCGTCCTTGATGCAACGGTACTAACAAGTTTAAAAGCAGATCGCGAAAGGATAAAAGTACTTGTCAGCGAAATGCAAGCGACCGAAGGACAAATAAAAGAACTGATTGCACTTAATAAAGGAAACGCAAAGAAACTTGATTATGAAGCACTGAATTCGACGTTTGCTAAGATCGCGGAAGTGCAATTATTGCGTAATACGAAACTTGTCGAGATCAACAATCTCTTAAAAGAAATGACGAGTTTACTTAACTAGAAAAACAATCCAATTGAACATTGAATGGATAGAGTTGTAAAAAAGAACCGAACTTCGGTTCTTTTATTCAGGTCTCGTAAACAGATGTTCAAGTTCTTCGGGTCTTGATGGCATATAAAGGAAATAACCCTGACCATATTCTGCTTTATGTTTTTTCATATAGTCTAATTGAATCTGATTTTCAATACCTTCAACGATGACCTCCGTGTTGATCATATGTGCCATATCGATCATCGCAACGGCTAGATAATCATTGCGTTCAACATCGATGACATAATTTGTGAAGATGCGGTCGATCTTTAGGATATCAATGGGAAGTTGTCTCAAATAGGCAAGTGAAGAATAACCTTTTCCGAAATCATCCAGTAAGATCTTGATCCCCAGATGTTGAAGTCTCTTGACATGACTGGCAGCTAATTCGAAACTGGTAATGAAACTGCTTTCGGTAATCTCGATTTCAACTTCATCTTTTCTGATCTCATATTTCTTCATTAATGATTCAATGTAATCAATGAAGTCTGCATTGACAAGTCCGCGTGAGGATAAATTGATCGCAATAGATGCTTTCTTCAAGTTGAGGGGGCGCCACTTTACCAGTTGCATGATCGCATGTTCAACTACCCATTCTTCGATGTGTGTGATGATTCCGGTATTCTCTGCTAGTGTGATAAATTCATCCGGTGAGATGAACCCTTTTTGTGTGTGTTTCCAACGCAGTAAACATTCGAATCCATGGAGACTCATATCACTTAAGCGGATGACCGGTTGATAGTAGAGTAACAGTTCATTGCGTTCAATCGCATGATGCAGATCACTGATCAGCGCAATTTGATGGATGTGTTGGTCATGTTGGGCGTGTGTGTAGAACTGAACATTATTTTTCCCACGCTCTTTGGCCAGATACATGGAGGCATTCGCACATAACATCAGATTCGATGCTTCAGTTGCATCATTTGGTGATTGAGCAACACCGATACTCGCGAAAATGACTACTTTTTGACCTTCGATTTGACGCTCAGTCTGAATCAATTTAACCAGATTGGAGATGATCGTGTGAATTTGGAGATTGTCATCTGTTTTTAAGTGTTTGAGTAGAATACCGAAACTGTCGCCTCCGATCTTAGCCAGGTGATGTGGAATTGGGAGAAAGTGATCCAAATCAGCGGCTAAGCGAACGATCAACTGATCCCCGACGTTATACCCCAACAAGTCATTGATGTTTTTAAAGTCATCGATATCAATAAAAATCAGTGATAAGACTTCATGATCTCGACACTTAATAATTTCGGAACTGATGATATCTTTGAATTTTGTCCAATTAGGAAGTTTCGTGAGCGAATCGTAATAGGCCAGTTGAACTAACTCTTCTTCCATTTTCTTCTTCTGTGTGATGTTTGTATGGGAACCAGCCAAGCGTATTGCATTGCCTTCATCATCCCAGTAACCTTGACAACGCGTCAATATCCAACAATCACTTTTATCTTTATTGACGACTCGGTATGTATATTCGAAATTACCACTTCCGGATTTAAGATAATCAGAAATACGGGTATAGAAAGCTTTATAATCATCCGGATGAATAAAACCTAACCAGTCTTCCAAGGTAGAGATATTAAGTTCATCTGCCCGATAACCTAGGGTTTCTAGTAATTTGTTCGACGAGAAAAATTCTTTCTTTGATATTTCGTAATCCCAAATGGAGTCGTAGGAGCCATCAATGGCTAATTGATAACGTAGTTGCGTCTCATTGGTGATCTTTAATTGATGATTCAATTCATCATTGATCATATTTGTCTGTGAACGTGCTGTTTCATACATTTTGAGGGTATGGAGTATCAAAAAATAGAGTAAGACTCCGGTGATGATCACATAGAGCCAACCTTTGTAGGTTTGGATATTTTGGTAGGTTGGATAATCGGTTATTAATCCTTCGAGTATTTCATCGGATGTGATGATCCACAATGAACCAAAAACAATATAGAAAAAACTAAGTCTAAGTGCCGACTTGATTGGCGTCATATTTTTAGACAGAATAAAAAGAGCCTTCATATTATTAGCTAATTTTGGAGTTGATTTTGGGTGATCATCATCAGAAAGTTGGTTCATGAGTAGCCCTCTTTGATTAATTCAATGGATAAAGAGTTCGCATATAAACGTAAAAATCATTTATCAGTACAATATATATATTATAATCAATCTACCTGTATTTAGATATAATAACACATAAAATCTTATAAAAAAACTATCTATGAAGAGGTTTTAGCGTCGTTGAGATCTTGCGTCGAATTCGTTTTCCCAAGTGTTCGGTTTTTTTGAATAAGGAATAAAGAGAGGAATTGATTACATAATCAAATTCTCCGATATACTCAATAAAGGTCGGAAAGAAGCTACGCTTGTAGGAGTAGAGTCCGTAATAAGCATCTTTTTTATCGATAACACCTGAAAAACCAACCATATCATAGCTGCTAATTCCGCGTTTCTGCATTTCACCGATCGCAAATTCATGCAGATTATCGGTAGCCACGTATTTCGCGAATTCTTTCGCATTATAGGTATATACATTCCAACACTTATCCCCCAGTGTGATAAAAAGACCGGCTGCGATCACAGGATGAGGTCCATAACGGTTGGCTAAGTCAAGCGTTAGTGTTCGCTCTTTTTGTTTAGAAGCCAGGGCTTCCGGATCTTTGGCGAATTTACGACCCCGTAGTTCCACATCGATTGAATGGATCAACACATTCATGTCAAGTTCACTGACGATAAAGACAGCTGAATCACCCAGTTGTTTTTTAAGTTCGGAGAAATATGAAAGTTGTTTGGGTTTGAATTTTAATTTATCCGCAAGTTCGTTACCGAACTCGACTAGATACGTAAGTTCATCGTCACGTCCGTAGCGGCTTGTCATACCGATCGTTTTTTGTTTGATCAACAAGTTACGTTTGGATTTCTCAAACTGAGCGATGATCTCGTCAAGTTTGGGGGTGATATCTAAAATAAGCGTATACCGGTTCAACCAACTTCCATCATAAGCGTAACCATATCCCTTATGGTTGAATCCCAACGAGATCAACTGTGCAGTCAGTGCTTCGTTGTTTTCACCGTCGATTATCTCGTGTCCGTCCAAATCGCGCTCCTTACGTAACACATTAGGACTGATTCGCAGAAAAGCAACTCTACGACGCTTGGCGAAGGCAATGAGTTCACGATACAAGCGATCGCTTACGAGTGTATCGGTGGTGTCGGCACAGATGCCCCACGGAACGAAATGAAGTTTCAGTAAACCGTATAGTCTTTTTTCTTCGAGTACCATTGCGCATGCGATTAAGCGGTGATTCTCATCGCGTAGTCCGGTCGTAAAATAACGTTGATGATCAACGCTTGATTTATATTTACCCCAAAGGGCTGTTTTCATGTAATGTCCGCTTGTATGAGCGGATACAAATCCGTCAAACTCAGCTTGATTAATTTCTGTAACGAAATTCATGTGTGTCTCCTTAGACTTCTTTTGATTTTCTGAAGGAAGCAATCTTGCGAATTGATTTCTTAACGAAAGGAAGTGCGCTTGTAAAAAGACGATTGTAAACAGGATGAACGGGATAATCGAATTCACCAATAAATTCATCGATGTTGGGACTGAAAGCCCCTTTATATTCGGTTAATCCATCATCGAGTGTTCCTTCGATCCCACCGAGGTTACATTTCAATACACCCAGTTTGTGTCCCCATTCGATACGTGTGAAATTAGCGACATAGGGCGCGTAGTATTTCTTATATCGTTCATCGAGTCCCGCATACAATAATTCAACATTAGTTCCGGTATGAATAGCCAAAGCACAGCTCATCGTAACGATATCCCCATCAGATTCGATATTCGCTTCTAAACGCTCAATTTCCTTCACGATCGAAGCTAATTGTTGTTTAGTATTTTCAATCTTATGGTGAGCCAACGTTCCGGATTGAAGTTGAACTTCAAACTCATTTTTACGTTTCGTCTCTATTTCGACTTGTTTCTTTTGATCAAGACGGCTAAGTACCACCAAACAATCGTCTTGATAGACTTGTTTAAGGTGTCTAAAATAAGCTTCATTTCGCAGAGAAACATTTTTTCGCTTTTCGGTCAACGTCATGATACGAGCGAATTCATGCATACGATCCACATCGATGGTTTCGACTTCGACCCCTTTAGCGATCGCTTTTCGAACAAGATTGAGGGTCTTGGTACTCATCTTCGCTTGCCAATCAGCTTGATCATAATAAAAACAAGCTGTATAGCGCGGTTGCGCATTTAACTCCATTGTTTGCGGGAATCCGGTATGAATAAAGCCGCATTCTGTCATCAGATCAATCACCGGATGCGATCGAATAGGATCCATCACGCGGGCCTCACTGAGGCTCACCGAACTGAGTAGGATATTTGGGTCAACTTTGAGAACGATCGCGTGTTTCTTTTTAGCGAAATCGACCAAGTGCTCAAAATAGATTTTTACTAATTCCGGATGATCAAAGTCAAACAATGGACCGCGCGGTAGATACCACATCGATTGACCTAAGGGCAACTTTCTAACTAAGACCAACGATACACCGACTAAAACATCGTCAACACGTAAACCGGTACGTAAACTTGACCAAGTTTCTTTTTTTATTTCAGCCCAACGGCTATCTTGAAACAGATTGTTGAGGGGATGGTTGTAGGCAAATTCGTCAAACTCACTGATCGATACATCAGCGTCAAATGTGTTTTTCATGGTATTGCCTCCAGTTATTAGTATACCATATTTAGGCTATTTCGGCATTTCGGGTAAAAAAACCGCTCAGTTATTGAACGGTCAAGGAGTATCTTTCGGAATTTGATTATCTGGGTCTAGTTTGATTGGATTATTTTTGTCTTCTTCGGGAAAGACCTTCAACACCAGATAGTAACTGATCCCAAACAAGACAACGAAACTCAGAAAAAACCAGTAGTCGATGCGTAATTGGAAAAGAAAGTTATGCGGAGTTACAAGCGTTGTGACATCTAAGCCCAATAAGGAGAAAGTTTTACCGATCAAATTACTGAGTATGACAGAGACCAATAAACCAAGCGGATAGATTTGAAAAGTGATGATCAGCGCTAAACGCAGGGCTCTTTTCATAAGTTAACTTCCTCAATGTATTCTTTCAAAATAAATGGTGTCTTTCCTCCATGGATCAGTTCGACAATTTTAGTTGCGGAAAGCTCAACTTGCGCGATCACGTTGACATATGCTTGCGAAGGCAGATATTTGAGTGCTATTTGAACTTCACCTTCATATTTACCGGAAAGCGTGTTGTCCAAAGTAAGAGATAAACGTTCGCGGTTTATACAATTAAAGGGTTCAATATGCATATGGTGACGGAATTGCGTGGCTCTGACCAGATAGGCAGCCTGATCACTGCGGGATTGAAAGACCGTCGCCAGTAAGTTGTTTTTTAGATCCTGATCGATCTCATGGACGAAATAAACCGGTATTTCAACAGTCTGAGATAAGGTGATACGGCTGACATCCTGCAGTTCGGTATCGGATGGAATCAACGGCCCAAATCCAATGGTATCATAAACACCGGTTGCGACCACTTCGCTGACACTCAGCAAAGCGGAGGTGTAGCGGTGACTTTCCATGGTGCAACAACCATTTCCCAGTGGAAACAGAAAAGGCACCGACGCCAGCGAATTCACATAGATGCCAACTTCAACACCGAGCGATTTGAACAAGCGTGTTTTCATCATACAATGGTCAAATGACAAGCCGGTATCCGGCCGTACGTAATAGTTATGTGTAGCCGCGTATTGTTTGAGATTACCTTTGGTTTGAAGGTTTTTTAAGCGAGCGATCAGATCGTCTTGAAGCGATGCATTGTCTTCGATAATGATACCTTGCAGGTTATGCGTCAAGGAACTGACAAGATCGTTGTTTTCAAAACCAAACTCGAGTTTCAGACAATCGATATGATGATTTTTAAAGTAAGACAAATCGTTTTTGACGACTTTAGCTAATTGCAGAACATCATAAGAAACATTTGCGTGGATACGCCAATCGTTTTTATGACAGTAATCAAGAAATTTGAGATAAGGTTCTTTCATGGTGATGCCTTCAAAAGAATCCTCGACAGTCAAACTAAAGTAAACTTCTGTATACCCATAAGATTTAGCTTGGATCATGAGGGCTTCAATGTCATTCCATGGCTGAAGAAGCGGATCGATTGTGATTGCGAGACGTTTCATTCCGGCTTGTGCTCAGAAAAATACGCAGTCACGTCTTTCATTCGATCGAAGATGGCAATTTTTTGCGGGCATTTGGGAATGCATTCTCCGCAAGTGACACAAGCTGAAGAACGTTCACCTTCTTCCATCCAGTTATAATATGAATCGGATGATTTTTTAGGATCACTGTAGATAAACGCATCATTATAGTATGAAAAGTTGACCGGAATATCGACGCCGTGCGGACAAGGCATGCAATAACGACAAGTTGTGCACGGAACTTGAATTCGAGCTTTGAAGTATTCGGCAGCTTTGAGAATGATTTCGTTTTCTTCGACCGACATTTCTTTGAAATCACTAAAAGTGGCCAGGTTGTCGATGACTTGGCTACGGGTCGTCATACCGGAAAGAACACAAAGGACGTTTTGTTGGGATGCGACCCAACGCAGTGCCCAAGAAGCATTGGATGCTTTGGGATGTTTGGTTTCGAATAATGTTCTGATTTCGGAGGGTACGTGGGCCAGACTTCCACCTTTGATGGGTTCCATAATGATGACAGGAATTCCTAATTTTTCGGCTAAGCGCAGTCCTTTCAGACCAGCTTGGTGATGGGTATCCATATAGTTAAGTTGGATTTGGCAAAAGTCCCATTTATAAGAAGAGATGATTTTTACGAAAGTCGGATAATCATCATGGAAAGAAAACCCAACATGACGGACCAATCCATCTTTTTTGGCTGCATCAAGAGCACTGAAAATATCGATTTTTTCCAACTCGGTAAAACGTTCATTATCTAAGGCATGAAGCAGATAGTAATCCACATAGGTGGTTTGGAGTTTAACTAATTGTTGATCAAGGTAGGTACGGAAATCAAGGTGTTTTTCTAAAAGCCAGACCGGACTTTTATCAGCGATAAAAAACGTGTCGCGTTGTTTGGTTTTCAGCCATTTTCCCAAGACAAGTTCACTTTCACCATTGTGGTAGGGGAAAGCTGTATCAAAATAATTTACCCCTTGTTCGTAAGCCATGTCGAGTAAGGTAAACGCTTCGACTTCGTCGATCGTTCCTTTGGCAGTTTGTGGCAATCGCATGCAACCAAATCCAAGCAATGAAACTCGATCTGTCAGATGTCCTAATTCTTGTTTTTTCATTGTGATCACCCTCCATACTATTTTATTCTATTGGAACGTTTAATACAATGCGATTATCACACTTCGATTGGCTACTAGGTGTGATAAATGGCAGGGAATCCTTGTCAAAGTTTTAGGAGGTTGTTATACTTAAAGAAACATATGAGTAAATCATCCGGATAAACTGATTATCCGGTTGTTACTGTTAAATCAAGTGATTCACGCTTGATCGACAAGGAGATAACTATGCAACTATTCAATTCAAAAAGCAATAAAACCGAAGTTTTCACACCGATGACGCCGGGTGAAGTCCATATGTATGTATGCGGACCGACTGTCTACAATCACATCCACATTGGGAATGCCCGTCCTATGATCGTTTTTGATACGCTTAGAAGGGTATTTGAAGCCGAGGGACTAAAGGTTAAGTACGTCAGTAATTACACGGATGTAGATGATAAAATCATCAACAAGGCTATTGCGGAGAATGTGGATGAAACAGTCATTGCACAACGCTACATCGATGCTTATCAAGAAGTTCGGGAGCGCCTGCATACACGGCCGCTGAGTGCTTCCCCGCGGGTCACCGAAACGATGACGGACATTATAGATTTCATAAATGAACTGGTCAATAAAGGGAATGCCTACAATGTGAACGGTAATGTCTATTTCCGTGTCAATAGTGTTGAAGGGTATGGTGAGATATCAAAACAAAACATCGATGATCTGATCGTTGGAGCCAGAGTGGATGAAGAAACCGAAAAAGAAAGTCCGCTTGATTTTGCGTTATGGAAAAAAACCGATCAAGGAATACGTTGGGATAGCCCTTGGGGCAAAGGACGCCCTGGTTGGCATACCGAATGTGTCGTTATGATCCAAAAGAACTTTGGGTCACAGATCGATATTCACGGAGGTGGAATGGATTTAAAGTTTCCTCATCATGAGAATGAGGCAGCGCAAGCTAAAGCTATGTATGGTCATGGTTTATCCACCTTGTGGATCCATAACGGTATGTTGAATATCGATGGTGAGAAGATGAGTAAGTCGATCGGTAATGTTCTTTGGGCGAAAGATGTATTGGATAAAGTGGGAGCTAATGTCGTTCGATGGATGATGCTTTCCGCTCATTATCGGGCCCCTCTGAACATCAGTGATGATACCATCGAACAAGCTACTATTGAATTACTGAAGGCCGAAACAGTGTTGAAACAAGTTGAAATCAAGACGCAACTGAGTGATTTGAAAATAGACGATTCAATCGAAACAGTTCATAAAGAAGCTTTCATGAAAGCAATGGAAGATGATCTGAATACACCCAATGGATTTATGGAAATCTTCGAAGTCATCAAAGATCTCAACCAACAGTTGCGCTCAAGACAACCCATTTCGACCCAGATTTCTTCCTTATATAACAGCCTGCGATTTATGTTGGATACACTCGGAATCGAAATCGAACCCATTGTTTTAAGTGATGAAGACCAAGTTGATTATCAAAAATGGAATGAGGCTAAAGTAGCCAAAGACTTTGCGGTGGCGGATGCGATACGGTTAAAACTGAGTGAAGCAGGCAAACTTTAATGAAGATCAATGAAATGTCGGGCAGTGTTTTGGCTTTTATCGGTGATGCTGTATTGAGTTTATATGTGAGAAGTTACTTAGTTGAGAAGGGATTCACCAAACCTAAAGATCTGCAGGAAAGATCCGTTCGTTTCGTCAGTGCAAGAGCACAAGCTAAATTTATTCATCGCTTGATGGATGAAAAAACGTTGAACGAGGAAGAGCTTGGGATTTATAAACGGGGCCGCAATTATAAAAGCGATAGCGTTCCGAAGAATACCGATGTCACGACCTACCGCAGTGCGACAGGCTATGAAGCACTCTGGGGATATTGGTATATGCGAGAAGACACAGCACGATTAGAACAAATCTGGAACCAAATGCGAACCAGCGTCGAGGAGGAATATGGCACAATATGTCTACGGGAAAAACGTAGTAAAACAACTGATCTTAGATCAAAAAAAGATCCATCAGTTAATTCTCAGTAAAGAAACACCATGGAAGGAAGGCGAAGAACTCGCCGCAACCTACAAGATCCCAGTGATCTATGCGGATAAGAAGCAGATCAATACGTACGCAGAAGGCAATCATCAAGGCGTAATCGCCAAAGTCGACGATTTCAAGACTTATTCACTCGATGAAGTCGTAAAGTCAGCGAAAAATAACGGATTGTTTGTGATGTTGGACGGATTGGAAGATCCGCATAATCTAGGAGCGATCCTACGCAGTGCCGATGCATCGGGAGTCGATGGAATCATTCTGCCTAAACGCCGCAGTGTCGGATTGACACCGGTCGTTGCGAAGGTTTCAACGGGTGCTATCGATACAGTCAAAACAGCTGAAGTCACCAATCTTACCGCTACCCTTAACGAACTGAAAAAAGTCGGTTATTGGGTCGTAGGCGCATCGTCTACACCGAAATCTGTCGATTATCGCAGTGTCGATTACACCGGTAAGATCGTTCTGGTCGTTGGTTCGGAGGGATTCGGACTATCGCGACTTGTCGAAGAAAATTGTGATTTCATTGTGCATTTGCCTATGCTGGGAAAAGTGACTTCGCTCAATGCGTCGGTCGCGACCGGTATCTTGCTTTACGAGGTGTTGAACCAACGTTACCCCTTCAAAAAATAATGAAGGAGGTAGGAAACAGTGGATCTACCGTTTCCAAGTGATTACGAAATTGTCTATTTTGTCCGTCAGAATGATGAGTGGAGTCAACGGCTCCTGATCAACAAATATCATCGTTCGATCTGGGCTATTATTCACAGTATCTTACCTAGTCCGACCCCCAAACATCTGTCACTCGATGAACTCTATCAAGAGGGCTGTATTGGTTTATTGGAAGCAGCCGATAGTTATCGTGATGACATGGGAGTGACCTTCGGAACGTTTGCGCGTGTTTGTATCGAACGGGAAATCCGCTCACTAATGCGTAAATATCGTTCAGCTTCCTATTCACTCTTGTCGAATTCACTATCTTTGGATATGAGTGTGTCGGAAGATGACAACTTACTCTTGATGGATACCATTGCTTGCACCCGTCCTGAATACGATCCGCGATATGCGGCTGATCTCAGTTGGGCGCGCGATCAACTGGAAAAACTCAAAGAAACATTGCCGCCCGACCAGTGGTTGATCTATCAAAAACATTCCGAAGGGTACAGCTATCGCGAAATCGCTAAAATGATTGGATGCAGCGATAAAACAGTCGATAATACCTTACAACGGATTCGCAAGAAACTGGCGACTTTGTTTGACTAAGACACAGGGTTATGATAAAGTAATAAAGCAACGAAAGCGGGTGATTGAATGGCTGATCAAAAAAGCGAACAAGTTATTTTGACATGTACCGTATGTTTGTCACGCAATTATTCAACACGACGCAATAAAAAAAATTCGACTCAACGACTTGAATTAAACAAATTCTGTAAAAAATGTAACGAACACACGTTGCATAAAGAAACGAAGTAGGAGGCAGCAACATGCTTAATTGGTTCAGTATTTCAGCTATCGCAAAAGAAGTGAAACGGATTCGCTGGCCGAAACAAAAGGAAATGGTCAATGACAGTGTTACTGTTATTACATTTACGGTTGCTTTCGGGATTTTCTTTGTCGTATGTGAAATCGCTGTTGCGGCATTTCTGCGTTTGATCGGAATCGGGGTATAACGATGGAAGAAGTCAGAAAAGAATGGTACGTGGTCAACACGTATGCCGGTCATGAAAACCGCGTTAAAGAAAACCTTCAACGTCGTGTGGAAACGATGGGTATCGAGGATAACTTGTTCCGTATTTTGGTTGCCGAAGAAGCGGAAATCGAATACAAGAACGGGAAAAAAATCGAAAAAATGCATAACTTGTTTCCGGGTTACTTGTTTGTCGAAATGTTGATGACAGATGAGGCTTGGTACATTGTGCGTAATACACCGGGTGTTACCGGATTTATCGGTTCATCAGGCGGCGGTGCCAAACCATTCCCTGTATCACCGGACGAGATCGATTCGATCCTGCGCCGTATGGGTCTTGCAGAACGTAAGATCACGGTCAGTTTCAAAGTCGGCGACCGCGTCAAGATCCTCAATGGACCTTTCAGCGGAATCGAAGGTACGATCGACAGTATGAGTGATGATTCGCAATCAGCGAACGTATTGACCATTCTATTTGGTCGTGAGACACCTACCGAGATCTCTTATATGGATCTGGCAAAAGCAGACTAAACTTAAAAGAGCGCAAGCTCTTTTCTCTTTATCAAGGGATATTTCAAAGATAAGTTTCATATCCGAAGTACAAGGTAAAGTAAATTGACAATAACGGCGTCCTAGGTTATACTGTATTAGCCTATTTAGGCAAGATTTTAGCGTGGGAGGGTGGCAACCGCCCAATCAACCACGGCTGAGACAATCACTATAAGGAGGAATGTCTAGTGAGTAAGAAAGTTGCTAAAGTAGTTAAGCTCCAATTCCCTGCTGGCGGAGCACGCCCGGGACCGGCTTTGGCTTCCGCATCCGTAAACATGCCGCAATTCTGTTCGGCTTTTAACGATGCTACCAAGGATCGCGCAGGAGACATCGTACCTGTAATCATTACAGCGTTCGAAGACAAATCATTCACATTTATTTTGAAGACCACACCGGCATCGGTTATGCTGAAGAAAGCCGCTAATGTTAAGAGCGGTTCAGCCAGTGCCAAAGCGACTAAAGTCGGAACCATCACGGTTGAAGACTTACGTAGAATTGCCGAATACAAAATGCCGGATCTCAACGCCAATGACGTTGAAGGTGCAATGGCCATCGTAGCGGGTACTGCCCGTAACATGGGTATTGTTATCGACGGCTACAACAAGTAAGGGGAACATCACAATGGCAAAACAAGGTAAAAAATATATTGCTGCAGCCAAATTGGTGGACCGCACCAAGCTGTACCCTCTTAATGATGCAATCGCATTAGCAAGAGAAACAAATTTCGTAAAATTCGATACTTCCATTGAAGTTTCATTCCGTTTAAATGTCGATCCGCGTCATGCTGATCAACAGATTCGCGGAGCGATGGTACTTCCTCACGGAACAGGCCGCAGTCAAAAAGTATTGGTTGTTACACAAGGTCCTAAAGAAAAAGAAGCCATTGATGCCGGTGCAGATTTTACCGGAGGAAAAGAAATTCTTGAAAAGATCAAAGGCGGTTGGTTCGATTTCGATGTTATCGTAGCTACACCTGACATGATGGGTGAACTTGGTAAATTAGGTAAGATTTTAGGTCCGAAAGGCCTGATGCCGAATCCTAAAACAGGGACTGTCACAATGGATGTTGCGAAAGCTGTTAATGACATCAAAAAAGGTAAAGTTGAATACCGTGTCGACAAAGAAGGAAACATCAATGTCATGATCGGAAAACTTTCATTCACTGATGCTCAGATCTTTGATAACTTCAAAGCGATCTATGATATCATTCTACGCGCTCGTCCGGTTGCTATAAAGGGAATCTACATGAAGAATGTCGTCCTGACGACCACCATGGGTCCTGGAATCAAGATCGATCCTGCATCAACAGTCGTTGCTTAATCAATCATCAAAGTACTCGCAAGAGTACTTTTTTATCGCACTTGCAGATGTGGATGAAGTAGACGGTACTCGATCAGATGTAATGAATACTCAGATAACAATCATTTTCAATAATATAAGTGAGCTTTACTTGATGGACACTAAAGCGATATAAGAGACTACCGGCTTGTTTAATGTCAACCACTCATATTGAGACACAGTGAGTTAGAAGACGTCGTAGAATGGAATGAAATCGTGCTGGTATATGAATTCATTGATGATATCGTTGAAGAATCACAGTTCTGGTAAATAGTGTTGATACTGATAGAGGAGTATCAACCGATTCTTAGATCGAGCGGGGATTGTCCGAAAAGCCTTGACATTTTCTGCTACTTTGGTAGAATGTACATGTTATCAATATACCATAGACAGCAACCGCCGCTTAGGCTTAATCCGTTGCCGAGGTAGAAAGCAATAAACTTTCAAACTCACTCTGTCTTTGGCGTGAGTTTATTTATTTGCCGGTATATTGTATCAAGACCCAAGGAGGTGTACAACAGATGAACCAATCGATACTCGATTCTAAAAAGGTATTGGTCAGCGAAATCGCAGAGAAGTTCAAAGCAGCGCAGTCCAGTGTCGTTGTCGAATATCGCGGACTTTCCGTTGCCAAAGTTACCGAACTGCGTCGCAGATTGCGTGAAGAAGGTGTTGAATTCAAAGTTTATAAGAACTCAATGGCTCAACGCGCAGCTGAAGATGTTGGTTGCGGGGAACTGGTAGAAAGTTTGACGGGACCCAACGCTATTGCATTCGGAAACGATGCAGTTTCGCCCAGTCGTATTCTTGCCAAATTCGCCAAGAAGAATGACAAACTTGTATTAAAAGGTGGTATCGTCGAAGGCAAAGTTGTCGACGTCGAAACGATCAAAGTATTAGCCAACTTGCCAGGCCGTGACGGTATGATCGCAATGTTGCTCGGATGCCTGCAGTCGCCGATCCGTGATTTAGCTTATGCAATTAAGCAAATCGCCGAGAAGCAGGAAGAAAACCAATAAGGAGGAAACAAATCATGGCAAAATTATCTGCTACAGAAGTCATTGCATCCTTGAAGGAAATGACCATTCTAGAACTAAACGATTTAATCAAAGCAATTGAAGTAGAATTCGGTGTTACAGCGGCCGCTCCGATGGCTGCAGCTGCAGCTGTTGTTGAAGAAGTTGCTGCCGGCCCGGTAGAATACGATGTCGTTCTTAAAGAAGTCGGACCTTCAAAAGTCGGCGTTATTAAAGTCGTACGCGAAATCACCGGTTTGGGCTTAGTTGAGGCTAAGGGTATTGTTGATAAGTGCCCGACCACCATCAAAGAAAAAGTAAAACCAGAAGAAGCTGAAGAAATGAAGAAAAAATTAGTTGATGCTGGCGCTGTTGTCGAATTAAAATAAGTAAGACAACGATCCATGCCCAAATAAAGGGAGGCGATCTTGTGAGTCATTATTTTACCGATAATCGCAATCTACCTACTGACCGGAAGGAAATATCTTTCCGGTTTTTGGGTTATGATTATATTTTCGTGACCGATGCCGGCGTTTTCTCCAAGTCGGAAGCGGATGAAGGATCATTATATCTAGTTGAGAATGTTCTTGAGGAAGATGTCAACGGAGAACTGTTGGACATCGGCTGCGGTTACGGTCTGATCTCTCTGGTGCTTAAGCAACGCATTCCGTCGTTACGGGTAACCGGTACGGATGTGAATCAGCGAGCACTCGATTGTGCAAACGCTTCAGCTAAAAAGATGAATTTAGAAGCGGTGTTCCACTTAACGGATGGAACAGCTGCCCTAGATACCACTTTTGACACTGTTGTCAGTAATCCTCCGATACGTACCGGTAAAGCAACGGTCTATCGTTTGTTTCAAGAAGCACACGATATTTTACGAACCGGTGGGGCTTTCTATACGGTTATACGTCGTCAGCAGGGTGCTGCGAGCGCAAAACGAGAATTGGAACGCATTTTCGGTAATGTTTCCGTACTTTATGTAAAAAAGGGGTTCGAAGTCCTAAAATCTACGAAAACAATTGACAAAATGGCAGTAGTTTGATAGTATAGTAAATTGCATAATAAGAAAATTTAAAATGGGGTAGATTGCCCTTTTAGGTGTTTTATCCCGCATGAAAGGATGGCGTACATGGAAAAAAATCTGACTTACCGTATTGTGGAAGCCGGTAAAAAAGCGAAGCGCCGTGACTATTCAAAAGTCAGCGGATCTCTCGACTTACCGAATCTAGTTGAGATCCAGACAGACTCGTATGAATGGTTCAAAGTGGAGGGCATCAAGGAAGTCTTTGACGAGATTTACCCGATTGCTAACTATGGCGGCAACATCCGACTGAAGTTTAAGGAATACGATTTCGGAACTCCGAAATATACGGTCAATGAGTGCAAGGTTCGTGAAGCGAACTTCGCTGCTCCGTTGAAAGCGCGGATGGAATTAGAGATCATCGATCCGGCCACCGGCGAAGTATACAACAAGTTTGAAGACGTGTTCTTGGGAGAATTCCCACTGATGACCGAAACCGGAACCTTCATTATCAATGGTGCCGAACGTGTCATTGTTTCGCAGATCGTCCGTTCCCCGGGTGCTTATTACAGTACCGGCACAGAAGACAAGACCGGCCGTGAGACCTATGAGAGTGAATTGATTCCAAGTCGTGGTACTTGGTTAGAATATATGACCGACGCAAAGAAAGCAGCTTTGGGCCGTCTTTTGAACGTTTCGATCGATCGTAAACGCAAGATCTTATCAACGATCCTGTTTAAAGCTTGCGGTATGTCGTTGAATATTGAAAAGAGCGAAGACGCATTTGATACATCAAGTTTCAAAACGTTCCTGCAATCCTTAGACTTGCCGGTCAACGATGTTGAAGTTGAGAATGAACAACGTGAGTTCTTAAACCTTTATATGTTACTTTATACAGCTTTCTTCGGAAATTACGAAGAAATCGTCAATACGTTGGCAGCTGATAAAGTGAAAACCGGACACGAAGCACTGCTTCAAATCTATGAAAACCAACGTTCGGATGAAGTTCCTACCTTAGATGGTTCAATCAACTTGATGAACGCTAAGTTTTTTGATAACCGCCGTTATGACCTGACTAAATCAGGACGTTTCAAATTAGGTAAAAAATTAGGTGTTTATTCGCGTTTAGACGGAACTCGTCTGGTCAATGACTTAGTGGATGTTGACGGAACCGTGTTGATCAAAGCCGGTAGTACCGTTAACCGCAAAGACAGAGATCTTCTGAAACAATCCTTAAACCGCGGTATGCATATGACCGCTTTCCCGTTCAATTTCTTATTCAGCCATCCGGAAGCGGTCACTGTTTCGACAGCGTTCGCGCAATCCTTGATCGGCCGTGTATTGGAAAGCGATGTTGAGGCCAACGGTCGCACCTTCGCTCAAGGAACAGTCATTAGTGCCAAAGAAGCTGCTGAACTATCCGTATCGACCGAGTTTGTCTCCATCTACGGAGGTCTACAAGCCCGTCGTGTCACATTGACAAAGAATAATGTCCGCAGTGTATTGAATTATGGTCAACGTCTGTTTGTCTTAGGCAGATTGACGGAAGCCTCGGCAGATGTATTGAGTGAAGGTCAAGAATTACTTGTTGATCGTTATATCGCTGATACAAGTGTGACTCATTTAAGTAACGCACAAGAAAAACTTATTGTCGACATGGTCAATAATGAGACTGTGTTAGAAGCTTGGTTGATCGGTTCTGCTGTTCAGGAAGTGCTGGTCCGCAAAGGTGAGTCCGATCATATTGTTCGCATCATCGGTGTTGATCCGTTAATGACCAAAAAGACGATCACAATCTCTGATATGGTCGCATCCTACTCCTATCTATTGAATATGATGGATGGCATCGGGGATGTGGATGATATCGACCAATTAGGCAACCGTCGTATCCGTACGGTCGGTGAACTGATCCAAAACCAGTTCCGTATCGGTTTATCCCGGATGGAACGTGTTGTTAAAGAAAGAATGTCGATTTCCGAGACATCCGGTTTGACACCGAAGAATTTGACCAACATCCGTCCATTGACGGCTGCGATCAAAGAATTCTTCTCGTCATCCCAGTTATCGCAATTTATGGATCAAACCAATCCATTGGCCGAATTGACCAACAAACGCCGTATCTCAGCCTTAGGGCCGGGCGGTCTGACACGTGAGCGTGCCGGTTACGAAGTTCGTGACGTACATTCCTCGCATTACGGCCGTATCTGTCCGATCGAGACCCCGGAAGGTCCGAATATCGGGTTGATTTCCAACCTAACGACCTATGGACGGGTTAACGAATATGGCTTTATCCAAACCCCTTACCGCATCGTTAAAGAAGGCGGTATTGTAACAGAAGATGTTATTTATCTCTCATCGGATGATGAACTCGATTATATTATTGCCCAGGCCAATGAAGTTATCGGCGGCCGCTTGGTGAATGATGAAGTCGTTGTTCGTTATCAGGGTGAAAATATACTATCCAACCGTGACCAAGTCGAATTGGCGGACGTTTCGCCGAAACAGATCGTTTCGGTTGCGACTGCTTGTATTCCTTTCTTGGAAAACGATGATGCATCACGTGCTCTGATGGGTGCCAACATGCAACGTCAAGCGATTCCGCTTTTGCGCCCGAACAGTCCGTATGTCGGAACCGGTATTGAACACCGTGTTGCGACTGACTCCGGTAGTGCATTGATCGCGACCGGTAACGGTGTTGTCAGCTATGTCGATGCCAACAAGATCATCATCAGTGAAGACACCGGTGATAAACTATATGAACTGCAGAAGTTCCGTCGTTCTAACCAAGGTACTTGCATCAATCAAAAGCCGATTGTTAAAAAAGGTGAATTGGTTGACCGCGGAGATGTTTTGGCCGATGGACCGGCGATGCAAAACGGCGAATTGGCTTTAGGTCAAAACGTCACGATCGCATTTATGACCTGGTATGGTTATAACTATGAAGATGCTGTCATCATGTCAGAACGCTTGGTCAAAGAAGATGTTTATACTTCGATTCATATCGAAGAATATGATATTGAAGTACGTGAAACAAAACTGGGGCCGGAAGAAGTCACTCGTGATATCCCGAACGTCAGCGAAAACGCTTGCCGTCATTTAGACGCTCGCGGTATCGTTATGGTGGGTGCGGAAGTCAAAGAAGGCGATATTCTGGTCGGTAAAGTAACACCGAAGGGTCAAAGCGAAGTCTCACCTGAAGAAAAACTATTATTAGCGATCTTCGGCGAGAAATCCCGCGAAGTCCGTGATAATTCTCTGAAAGTACCGCACGGTGGTTCAGGTATTGTCCAATCCGTCAGAATCTTCAAACGCACCGAAGGCCATGAACTGCCGCCGGGAGTGAATGAAGTCGTTAAAGTTTACATCGTTCAAAAACGTAAGATCTCCGAAGGCGATAAGATGGCCGGACGTCATGGTAATAAAGGTGTTATTTCTAAGATCCTTCCGATCGAAGATATGCCGTTCTTACCGGATGGTACCCAAGTCGATATCATGCTTAATCCATTCGGTGTTCCTTCCCGTATGAACATCGGTCAGGTTCTTGAAATCCATTTAGGTATGGCTGCCAAGAAACTGGGTGTCAAATTTGCCACCCCGGTATTCGACGGTATCAACAATGAAGAATTGAAATCGATCATGGCGGAAGCGAATATTTCACCGGATGGTAAGACCGTGTTGTTTGACGGACGGACCGGCGAACAATTCGACGAACGTATCTCAGTCGGTGTTATGTACATGATCAAGTTGGCTCATATGGTCGACGATAAACTTCATGCACGTGCGACCGGACCCTACTCACTTGTTACACAACAACCGTTGGGTGGTAAAGCGCAAAACGGCGGACAGCGTTTCGGAGAGATGGAAGTTTGGGCACTTGAGGCTTATGGAGCGGCTCATACACTACAAGAGATCTTGACCATCAAATCCGATGACATTGTCGGACGTACAAAGACCTATGAAGCGATCATCAAGGGAAAAGAAATTCCTGAACCGGGTATCCCTGAATCTTTCCGTGTTCTGTTACATGAACTTCAAGCACTGGCAATCGATGTCAAGATGCTTGATGAAAACGATAAAGAAGTGGATATCAAGAAAATTGAAACCGAAGAAGCGCTCACGGCGCCAGTCGATGAGAGCCTCCCTGAAATGGGACCGGTTGTTGTCGATGAAGACGATCTGATTGAAGCTGCCGTGGTCGGTTTTGACGATTACGACGCTGAGTAAGGAGGCTCTAAAGAATGAGTATAAACAACTTTGCCTCAATCCAAATCGGATTAGCATCTCCCGAACGCATCAGAGAATGGTCGCACGGAGAAGTCAAGAAGCCTGAAACTATCAACTACCGGAGTCAAAAACCGGAACGTGACGGTTTGTTCTGCGAGAAGATTTTCGGTCCTTCCAAGGATTGGGAATGTTATTGCGGTAAATATAAGAAAGTACGTTATAAAGGCGTTATCTGTGACCGTTGCGGTGTCGAAATCACAAAATCATCGGTCCGTCGCGAACGCATGGGTCATATCGAACTTGCAGCGCCGGTTGCCCATATTTGGTATCTGCGCGGGATTCCGTCCAGAATGGCCTTGTTATTAAACATCACACCGAAGAATCTTGAAGAAGTCGTTTATTTCGTCAGCTGGGTCGTAACCGATCCGTTTGATACACCGCTTGATTACAAGCAGATCCTTTCAGAACGCGATTACCGCGAAAAGTCAGCGATGTATGGTCCGGGTTCATTCACGGCTCAAACCGGTGCCGAAGCGGTTAAAACACTGTTGGAAAAAGTAGATCTGGAAAAAGAATTCAAACAAGTCATTTCCGAACTTGTTGACGCACAAGGTGACAAGCGCAAGAAACTGATCAAACGCTTAGAAACCATTGAAGCTTTCCGTCACAGTTCCAATCAACCTGAATGGATGGTGCTGACAGCCCTTCCGGTCATTCCGCCGGATCTGCGACCCATGTTACAGTTGGATGGCGGACGATTCGCTACCAGCGATCTAAATGATCTTTACCGTCGTGTTATCACCCGTAACAATCGTTTGAAAAAACTATTGGAACTGGGAACACCTGCAATCATCGTTCAGAATGAAAAACGTATGCTTCAGGAAGCTGTCGATGCGCTCATCGATAACGGACGTCGTTCGAAACCGATCACCGGTGCCGGCGGACGTGCTCTTAAATCACTGTCGCATAGTCTAAAAGGTAAACAAGGACGTTTCCGCCAGAACTTACTGGGTAAACGTGTCGATTTCTCAGGTCGTTCGGTTATCGCCGTCGGACCGGATCTCAAGATGTACGAATGCGGAATTCCGCGTGAAATGGCGATTCAGCTATTCAAACCGTTCGTTATCAACGAGATCGTCAATCGTCAGATCGCAGGGAATCCAAAGACCGCCGAGAAGTTGATCGACCGTCAGGATCCGCGTGTTTGGGACATTGTGGAAGACGTCATCCATGGACATCCGGTGCTGTTGAACCGTGCTCCGACCTTGCATCGACTGGGTATCCAGGCATTTAAACCGAAATTGGTTGAAGGTCGTGCCATTCGTCTGCATCCGTTAGTTACACCGGCATTCAATGCCGACTTTGACGGTGATCAGATGGCTGTCCACGTTCCTCTTTCCGAAGAAGCGCGTGCCGAAGCAGAAATCTTGATGTTGGGTGCCAATAATATCTTGGGACCTAAAGACGGTAAACCTATCGTTACTCCTTCACAGGACATGGTGCTTGGTAACTTCTATTTGAATATGGAAGAAAAAGCATCTGAGTTCTATGGTAAAGCAGACATGCTGGAAGTATTGGGCGATCATGAAGGCGCACTGATCTGGCATCGTTTCGGCGAAAACGAAGGGCACATCTATAAAGACATCAATGAAGCTTTGATGGCCTACGAAAGCAAGCAGATTCATCTGCACACGCGTATCGTTGTCCGTCCTTCCTATCTGCATAAAACATCCTTTACAGAAACTCAACTTTCGAAGTATATGATGACGACGGTCGGTAAATTGATCTTCAACGAAACCTTCCCGGCTGACTTCCCATACCTCAACGAAATCACAAAAGCGAATTTCATTTCGACACCGGATCGTTATTTTATCGATCATGGCGTCAATGTGAAAGAATATGTTGAATCACAGCCAATCAGCAGTGAGTTCAAGAAAAAAGATCTAGGTTCTATCATCGGTGAAGTATTCAACCGTTATTCAACGAGAAAAACGTCCGAAATTCTTGATCAAATCAAGGATAATGGATTCAAGTACTCGACGATCGCCGGTATGACCGTTGCTTTGTCTGATATCAACGTCGCTCCTAACAAGAAGCAATATGTTGAATACGGTAAAGAAAAAGCGGCCGAACTGATGCGTCAATTGAAACGAGGACGTCTGACTCCTCAGGAGTGGGAACGTCATCTGACTCAGTTATGGGATCAGATCAAGTCTGACATCGGTAAAGAATTGATGGAAAACTTGCCTCGTAAGAACCCGATCAATATGATGGCGACCTCCGGTGCCCGTGGTAATGCATCCCACTTTACCCAGTTAGCCGGTATGCGCGGATTGATGGGAAAACCAACCCAATCCAAGTCCAAAAAAGAATACCAATCAAGCATCATCGAAGTTCCGATCTATTCCTCTTTCCGTGAAGGTCTGAACGTATCTGAGTTCTTTATTTCTACCCACGGTGTACGTAAAGGTCTGACCGATACAGCTCTGAAAACGGCTGAATCAGGTTACTTGACACGCCGTTTGGTTGATGTTGCTCAGGATGTCAGCGTTGTTGAAGAAGATTGCGGAACCGATCGCGGCTACTTGGTCGAAGACATTCGTGACCGTAAGTCAAATTCGATCATTGAAGGTGTATTCGATCGTTTAGTCGGGCGATATAGCAAAGAAACTGTGACGGATCCGACAACGGGTGAAGTCATCATCGAAAGTGATGAATTCATTACCGAAGCACTTGCGCAGCGCATGATCGATGCCCGCGAGAATACGGATCAAGCCGGTAAATTCTATATTCGTAATACCTTTACCTGCGATTCGACTTATGGTGTGTGTAAGAAATGCTACGGTCGTAATATGGCTACCGGCAAGATCGTCGAAGTTGGCGAAGCTGTCGGTATCATGGCTGCTCAGTCCATCGGGGAACCGGGTACTCAGTTGACCATGCGTACTTTCCATACCGGCGGCGTTGCAGCTGCAGAGGGCGGAGATATCACACAAGGTCTGCCTCGTGTTGAAGAACTGTTTGAAGCACGTTGCCCGAAACATGCGGTTCTCTTAGCCAAGATCGACGGTCAAATCACTGAGATCACAGAACTTGAGAATCACAACGGTACACGTATCGTCGTATCCAACGAAAAAGAATCAATTGAACATTTAGCTGAATCGAACCAAATGGTCCGTAGCTGGATGAAAGTCGGAACCTTTATCTCGGCCGGTGACAAACTGACCGAAGGACAAGTAAATCCAAAAGAATTACTGGAAGTTGCCGGTGTCGGTGAAGTTCAGAAATACATCATCAAGGAAGTACGTAAAGTTTACCAGAGTCAAGGTATCGAAATTTCCGACAAGCATATCGAAGTCATCATCCGTCAGATGTTACGTAAAGTAATCGTCATTGACGGTCAGGACACCCTGATGAGTGCCGGTATCCAGATCAGTCTTCCATCGATCACCAACTTGAACCGCAAAGTTCTGTTGGCCGGAAAGAAGCCTGCCTTGTTTGGACCGATGTTGCTGGGTATTTCCAAGTCATCCGTTGAGACCGATTCATTCTTATCCGCTGCTTCTTTCCAGGAAACCACAAAGGTTCTTACCGATGCTGCCATCAAGGGCAAGATCGATCACCTCTTGGGCTTGAAAGAAAATGTTATTATCGGTAAGTTGATCCCGGCGGGTACCGGTGCTAAGGTCTACCGTGAATCCACGGAACAGATCAATGCATTGGCTGCCGAATTCAGACAAGAACGTGAAGAACGTAATGCAATCCTGCAAGAAGAGCATTCGCTGCCCGAAGAAATGACGCGCGGCGGAGCAGGCGGCGATCGCGACGATTCAGAATTCTAGAAGTAAGTAAAGAGCGCTCGGTTGACGGAATTTCCGTCAACCGATGCCTTTTATAAAAATATGAGCTGAGTTCTATTGACAAGTAGGTTTAAAAAAGATAGAATTAATTCGCTTATGGGTATACTGTGTTCCCTCAAGGGGACCCTATTTTATACCCTAGTATGGCACACCCGGAAGTGTGTGCAAATAAAAGAAAGAAAGGAGACTGATTATGCCAACCATTAATCAATTAGTCAACCAAGGTCGTTCGGATAAGAGCTATAAATCAAAATCCCCGGCTTTAAACAAGGGATTGAATACCTTGAAACGTCAGACCACCGATATTTCTTCTCCGCAAAAAAGAGGAGTATGTACCCGTGTCGGTACGATGACCCCGAAAAAGCCAAACTCCGCGCTGCGTAAATACGCACGTGTACGTTTAAGCAATGGTATGGAAGTTACAGCTTACATCCCGGGAATCGGTCATAACCTTCAAGAACACAGCGTCGTGCTGATTCGCGGAGGTCGTGTCAAAGATTTACCAGGTGTACGTTACCATATTATTCGCGGAACACTCGACTGCGCAGGCGTCGCAAACCGCAAACAGAGCCGTTCGCTTTACGGAGCGAAACGTCCTAAGAAGGCTAAATAGCCGTCAAGCATGAAAGGAGAAAATTAACATGCCAAGAAAAGGGTTTATAGCCAAACGAGATGTATTAATAGATCCTATTTACAACTCGAAATTGGTGACACGTTTAATTAACAAAATCATGATCGACGGTAAACGCGGGGTGGCTCAAACCATTCTGTATAACGCCTTCGATATGATTGAAGAGAAGACCGGCAAACAACCGATGGAAGTGTTTGAACAAGCACTCTCAAACGTTATGCCGTTATTAGAACTCAAATTACGCCGCGTCGGCGGTTCGAATTACCAGGTACCGGTGGAAGTCACACAAGAACGCCGTTTGACCTTAGGTCTTCGCTGGATCGTGAATTACTCACGTCTGCGTAACGAAAAAACGATGGAACAACGTTTAGCTAACGAGATCGTCGATGCCGCAAACGGCAGCGGTGCTTCTGTTAAGAAACGTGATGACATTCATAAGATGGCTGAAGCAAACAAGGCTTTCGCACATTACCGCTGGTAAGATGGGAAGCTCAGTTCGAAAGGAGACTCCAAACTAATGGGACGTGAATTTTCACTGGCTAATACTCGGAATATAGGGATCATGGCGCATATTGACGCTGGCAAAACAACAACGACGGAGCGCATCCTCTTCTATACGGGGAAGACGCACAAAATCGGTGAAGTACATGACGGCGCTGCAACCATGGACTGGATGGCTCAAGAACAAGAACGAGGCATCACCATTACATCAGCGGCAACAACTGCTGCATGGAATGGTAACCGTATCAATATTATCGATACCCCGGGTCACGTTGACTTCACAGTTGAAGTTGAACGTTCACTCCGTGTTTTGGACGGTGCAGTGACCGTACTTGATGCGAAATCAGGTGTTGAACCGCAGACTGAAACTGTATGGCGTCAAGCGACAAAATACAATGTTCCGCGTATCGTATTCGTCAACAAGATGGATGCGACCGGAGCAGACTTCTATATGTGCGTTAAGTCGTTGGGCACCCGCCTGGCAGCGAAAGCGGCACCGATCCAGATCCCAATCGGAGTTGAAAATTACTTCGACGGTCTGATCGACATTGTTTCGCGTAAAGCTCATCTGTTTACGGATACACAGGGAAAAACCGATACGATTACGGATGTTCCTGCTGAATACGTGGCACAGGTTGAAGAATATCGCGAAAAATTGATCGAAATGATTGCTGATTACGATGAAGAGTTTATGATGAAAGTATTGGAAGGCGAAGAGCCGACCATTCCTGAAATAAAGAACGCAATTCGTAAAGGCGTATGTACCGGCGAATTCTTCCCGGTATTATGCGGCGCTGCGTATAAGAATAAAGGTGTAACTGCAATGTTGGATGCTGTTGTCGACTACCTTCCTTCGCCACTCGATGTTCCTGCTATCACAGGAATTCTCGAAGACGGATCGATCGGTGTTCGCCCATCAGACGATAGCGCACCGTTCGCCGCTCTTGCTTTCAAAATCATGACCGATCCATTCGTCGGTCGTCTGACTTACTTCCGTGTGTACTCGGGTACTTGCAAAAGCGGTTCCTACGTACTTAATGCTACGAAAGACAAACGTGAACGTTTCAGTCGGATGATGCAGATGCATGCCAACCACCGTGCCGAAATTACCGAAGTTTATTCAGGTGATATCGCAGCGGCTGTCGGCTTGAAGGATACCACCACTGGCGATACGCTCTGTGATGAGAAACATCCGATCATTCTGGAATCAATGGTCTTCCCGGAACCGGTTATCAATATCGCTATCGAACCTAAATCCAAACAGGATCAGGATAAGATGGGCCTGGCATTGAGTAAACTTGCTGAAGAAGATCCGACATTCCGTACGTATACTGATCCTGAAACCAACCAGACCATCATCGCCGGTATGGGAGAACTTCATTTAGACATCATCGTTGATCGTATGAGACGTGAATTCCATGTCGAAGCCAACGTCGGTGCGCCTCAGGTAGCTTACCGTGAGACGATCCGTCAGGCTGCCGAATGTGAAGGAAAGTTTGTACGCCAATCCGGCGGACGCGGCCAATATGGTCACGTTTGGATCAAGTTTGAACCGAATGAAGAAGGAAAAGGCTTTACCTTCGTTGATAATCTTGTCGGAAACTCGCTACCGCGTGAGTACGTCAAGCCGACCATGGAAGGTATACTTGCAGCGTTGAGCAATGGTTTGGTTGCCGGTTATCCGGTCATCGACATTAAAGCAACTCTGTTTGACGGCTCTTACCACGAAGTGGATTCCAACGAAATGGCCTTCAAAGTGGCTGCCGGTTTGGCATTCAGAGAAGCGGCTAAGAAATGTAAACCGGTTATTCTGGAACCCGTCATGGAAGTTGAAGTTACGGCTCCGACTGAATATCTGGGTAGTGTAATGGGCGACGTGTCCTCAAGACGCGGTGTCATAAAAGACCAAGAAGAACGTGGCAACGCAATCGTGGTCAAGTCCATGATTCCGTTATCGGAAATGTTCGGTTATGCGACCGACTTGCGTTCCTTTACTCAAGGACGCGGAACATTCTCGATGCAATTCCTGCAATACAACGAAGTTCCAAAGAGCATCGCTGAAAAGATTGCCAAGAAGAACGCCGGAACCAACTAAATCCTTGATTTTATACAGGGTTTAGAATAAAATAGAATTGCATTAAAAACAAATACTGTAAACAGGAGGAAAAATTGCAATGGCAAAAGAAAAATTTGACAGATCCAAACCGCACGTAAATATCGGTACCATTGGTCACGTTGACCACGGTAAAACGACGTTAACTGCAGCGATCACACATTACCTGGCGAAATCAGGTGGTGCTAAAGTTATGGCATACGATCAGATTGACGGTGCACCGGAAGAAAAAGCCCGTGGTATCACAATCAATACAGCTCACGTAGAATATTCCACAGCGAAGCGTCACTACGCTCACGTTGACTGTCCGGGCCACGCCGATTATGTCAAGAACATGATCACTGGTGCTGCTCAGATGGATGGCGCGATTTTGGTCGTAGCTGCTACCGACGGACCGATGCCGCAAACACGCGAACACATTCTGTTGGCTCATCAAGTAGGCGTACCTTATATGGTCGTTTTCTTGAACAAGTGCGACATGGTTGACGATGAAGAATTGATCGACCTTGTTGAAATGGAAGTTCGCGAATTGTTGACAGCTAACGGATTTGACGGAGATAACACTCCGGTTATCCGTGGTTCGGCTTTAAAAGCCGGCGAAGGCGATCCGAAATGGGAGCCTTGCTTACAAGAATTAATGGATGCAGTTGACTCATGGATTCCTCAGCCTGCACGTGAAACTGACAAACCGTTCTTAATGAGCGTCGAGGACGTATTCACCATCACCGGACGTGGCACAGTTGCTACCGGCCGTGTTGAGCGTGGTGTATTGAAACTGGGCGAAGAAGTTGAAGTCGTTGGTATCCACGACACAAGAAAAACTGTTGTTACCGGTATTGAAATGTTCCGTAAACTGTTGGACGAAGCGAGAGCCGGAGACAACATCGGTGCACTTCTGCGCGGTGTCAACCGTGAAGAAATCGAACGCGGACAAGTTCTGGCAAAACCGGGATCTGTTAAACCGCACACCAACTTCACTGCTCAGGTTTATGTATTGAGCAAAGAAGAAGGCGGACGTCATACACCGTTCGTTGCGAACTACCGTCCGCAATTCTACTTCCGTACCACCGATGTTACAGGTGTTGTAAAACTACCTGAAGGCGTTGAAATGGTTATGCCGGGCGACAACGTCCAGATGGAAGTTGAACTGATCGCTCCGATCGCCGTTGAACAAGGTACCACATTCTCCATTCGTGAAGGTGGACGTACCGTAGGCGCCGGAAACGTTACAAAAATCATCAAATAGTTTTATTCAAGCCGAAAGCAATTTCGGCTTTTTTATTGTGCATAGCGAGATAATATGGTAAACTAAGCCTCGTAACGGAGGTAGGATATGAAACCAATCACAACCATCCTCTTCGATATGGATAACACACTGATCGACCGCCAGGCAGCTGCAACGAACTTGATGCGACGTATCGTTACCGATGATTTTGGATCAACGAAATCGATTGAAGAAATTGAAAGTATGATCACGGATCTGATGATCTGGGATAAAGAAGGTTCGGTTCCGAAAGAACAAGTGTTCAATTACTATCTCGAAGAATATCCGCAAGAGGATAAGAGCTGGGAAATCTATGATCAACTCTGGTTCGAATACTTGGGCGATTATACGGTCCCATTTCCGCGAACCATCGAAGTATTAGACACCTTATCCAAAAAATATACCTTAGGAATGATCACTAACGGTAATAGTAAGACGCAAAGAGTGAAGATCCGTAATTTCGGCGGCGAGAAATATTTCACAAAAATCATTGTTTCCGGCGAAATGAATATGCATAAACCTGATATCCGCTTGTTTGAAAAGATGTGTGAATGGTTGGGTGTGGAAGCTGAAGAATGTGTATTTGTGGGAGATAGTTTGCAGTTTGACATGGTAGGAGCAATCAATGCCGGGATGAAAGCAATCTGGATCTATCCTGATCCAGCTAAATCAACTGACCTTGAAGTAATCCGGATTCACCATATCGAAGATCTGCTGGAAGTGCTTTAAACAGACCAAAAACAAGCATAATTAAATAGTGAAAAAAGTACTTGTAACTACAGGTACTTTTTTGCTATAATAGATGGGCATCCGCATGGACATGCGAGGTTGCCGACACACTGATAGGCGTTGTCATGGTCAGTGAGAAGTCGGGGAATTCGTATCGAGCGGGTCTGTCAAAAGACAGACTATGGAGAAGGAGGAAGTATTCCATGGCAAAGAACAGCATCAGAATTCGTCTAAAAGCTTATGAACACCGTTCCTTAGATGCCGCGACACAGAAAATCGTACAAGCGGCAAATGATCACGGAGCTAAAAAAGTAATTGGACCGGTACCACTACCGACCGAGAAACAGGTAGTAACAGTCTTACGCGCCGTTCATAAATATAAGGACGCACGCGAACAATTCGAGATCAGAACACACAAACGTTTGATTGAGATCGTTGGACCGACAGCAGAAACCATTGACGCATTAAGTCGTCTTGAACTGCCAAGCGGTGTCGACATCGAAATCAAGCTATAGTGGAGGAGAGACAATCATGAAAGGTATATTAGGACGTAAACTGGGAATGACGCAAGTCTTCACCGTCGAAGGAACATTGATTCCTGTAACGGTAGTTGAAGTTGCCCCAAATGTTGTATTACAGAAAAAAACGATCGAAACGGACGGTTATGAAGCGATTCAGTTAGGTTACGAGGATGTTAAGATCCAACGTGCTACCAAGGCTGCCATCGGTCATGCGACCAAAGCAGGAGCTGCTCCGAAGAAGTACATTCGCGAAATCCGCGGAAATGAAATGTTTAATTTTGAAGTCGGAACGCAAGTCACTGCTGATTTGTTTGCCGCAGGCGATATGGTCGATGTTACCGGTACCTCAAAGGGTAGAGGTTACAAAGGTGCTATCGTTCGTAATAATCAGACACTGGGTCCGGGTTCGCATGGTGCGGGACCGAATACCAGACATCCAGGTTCCTTGGCTACGATCGGCCGTAACAACGGTATCATCAATAAAGGTCGTATCATGGCTGGACAGGAAGGCGGTTATACAACCACCAACCAAAATCTTGAAGTTGTATTAGTCGATACCGACAAGAACGTTATTCTGGTCAAAGGCAATGTGCCGGGACCACGTCGCGGACTTGTCAACATACACTCCGCAGCGAAGAATACGAAGGCTGTTACAGCTCGTGACTTAGTGAATTACACTGCGGCGAAGGAGGAATAGACAATGCCTAAAATTACTGTACTCAATCAGGAAGGCAAAGCCTTACATGAATTGGAATTAGCTGTAGAAGTATTTGGCATCGAACCCAACCAACAGGCCATGTTTGATACCGTACTGATGCAACGCGCTTCCATGCGTCAAGGTACACATGATACGAAAAACCGCCGTGAAGTTAGTGGTGGTGGACGTAAGCCATGGCGTCAGAAAGGTACCGGTCGTGCCCGTCAGGGTTCTATCCGTTCACCTCAATGGAGAGGCGGCGGAATCGTCTTCGGACCGACACCGCGCAGCTATGCTTACCGTATCAACCGTAAAGTTCGCCGTTTGGCACTGAAATCAGTGTTGACGGAAAAAGCATTGACCAATGATATCATCGTTTTGGATGCATTGAAATTCAGCGCACCTAAGACAAAAGATTTTATGAAAGTCATGGATGCTTTGAAACTAACAAGCAAAACCTTATATGTATTCAACGTTGAAGAAGATTGGGAAAACGCGTTCCTCTCAATGAGAAACCTGACTAACGTAATGTTCACAACAGTTGAAGGATTAAACGTTTATGACATCATGAATGCTGACACCTTGGTATTTACCGAATCAGCAGTCAAACACGCAGGGGAGGTATTCGCACAATGACAAACGCACGCGACGTAATCATCCGTCCGATTATCACTGAAAAAACAATGAAGCTGCAAGATGCCAGTAACATTATTACCTTCGAAGTCAAACGCGGTTCCAATAAAACGGAAGTCCGTCAAGCAGTCGAAGCAATCTTCAGTGTTAAAGTTGAACGAGTCAACATCTTAAATTGCCGTCCTAAGACAAAACGTGTAGGTAAATACGAAGGTACGACAAGTGCTATCCGTAAAGCTTATGTGAAATTGGCTGAAGGCAGCAAAATCAATTTATTCTAAAAATAGAATAAATAATCGGAAGAACTACGCGATTTCCGAATAAAATGCGTAAGGAGGAAACCATCCATGGCGATTAAAAAGTATAAGCCGACCACGCCAGGTCGCCGCGGCATGTCTGGGTTGACATTCGAAGAGCTAACAGTTAGCAAACCGGAACGATCCCTGACAGAAAGCCTTAATAAACAAGGCGGACGCAATAACAATGGACGAATTACTACCCGTCATCAAGGCGGCGGACATAAACGTCAATACCGTATCATCGATTTCAAACGTAATAAAGATGACATTCCAGCAACAGTGGCAACGATCGAATACGATCCGAACCGCTCAGCCAATATCGCACTTGTCAACTATGCGGATGGTGAAAAGCGCTACATTCTGGCTCCTAAGGGCTTGACTGTCGGTACTGTTATCATCAGCGGAACGACCGTCGACATCAAAGTCGGCAACTGTGCTGAATTAGGCAAAATGCCGGATGGTACTACAGTTCATAATATTGAGTTGAAACCAGGTAAAGGCGGCCAATTGGCTCGTTCAGCCGGTGTTTCCGCTCAGATCCTCGGCCAAGAAGGAAGATACATTATCCTCCGCTTAGCTTCAGGTGAAGTACGTAAAGTCCTTTCCAACTGTCGCGCTACTATCGGACAAGTCGGAAATGAAGACCATAACTTAGTTAATCTCGGAAAAGCGGGTCGTACCCGTTGGATGGGCATTCGTCCTACCGTCCGTGGATCTGCTATGAACCCGGTCGATCATCCCCACGGCGGTGGTGAAGGCAAACAACCTATCGGACACAAATCGCCTATGACCCCTTGGGGCAAAAAGGCTATGGGTAAGAAGACACGCAAAGCTAAACAGGCTTCGACGAAACTAATTGTTCGTCGCGGCAACGGAAAGTAAAACGAAAGGAAGTAATGAAACATGAGTCGTAGCTTAAAGAAAGGCCCATTCTGCGATCAACATTTAATGAATAAAGTTGAGAAACTGAATGCTGCCCACAAAAAAGAAGTTATTAAAACATGGTCTCGTCGTTCGACTATCTTCCCGCAGTTCGTTGAACACACCTTTGCGGTATATAACGGTAAAGAACATGTTCCCGTCTATGTCACTGAGGATATGGTTGGACACAAACTAGGTGAGTTTGTGCCTACCCGTAAGTTCACTGGCCACGGCGGCGACGATAAGAAGGCAAGGTAATCGATAATGGACGTAAAAGCAACAGCAAGAACCATCCGTGTACGACCGATCAAAGCACGTTTGGCATTAGATTTGATCAGAGGCAAAGATGTTAAAGAAGCAGCGGCTATTTTGAAATTCCTACCGAACTCGTCAGCGAAAGCTGCCGCCAAGGTATTGAAATCAGCAATCGCCAACGCAGTCAACAATAACCAACTTCAGGAAGGCAAACTTTTTGTTAAAGCTTGTTTTGCCGATGAAGGTGTTGTCATGAAGAGAATGATGCCCAGAGCCAAGGGTCAGTCAGACCAGATTTTAAAGCGTACCAGCCACATTACAATTGTGGTTGCGGAACGCGACTAGGAGGATCGTACATGGGTCAAAAAGTTAGTCCGATCGGCTTCCGCGTCGGGATTATCCGTGATTGGGAATCCAGATGGTATGCCGAAAAAGAGTATGGAACATTATTAATGGAAGATGTAAAGATTCGTGAATTCTTATTCTCCACACTGAAGGCTGCCGCTGTATCCCGCGTTGAAATCGAACGCTCGAAAAACCGCGTTGAAGTCATCGTCCGCTCTGCCCGTCCGGGTGTCATTATTGGCACTAACGGTGAGAACGCCGAAGTCATCAAAAAACAACTTGAGAAATTGGCAGTAGGAAAAACGATTCACTTACGTGTTTTAGAAATCGCCAATCCGGATGTGGATGCATTACTTGTAGCCAGATCGATTGCTGAACAGATCGAACAACGTGCGTCATTCCGTACAGCACAAAAACGTGCGATTCAAAAA
This sequence comes from Erysipelotrichales bacterium, assembly GCA_038204785.1. Taxonomy (GTDB): domain Bacteria; phylum Bacillota_I; class Bacilli_A; order Erysipelotrichales; family Erysipelotrichaceae; genus GWE2-51-13. The sequence continues at coordinate 13,519 of JBBRCP010000002.1, read as the reverse complement.
ACCATGCGTGCCGGCGCTAAGGGCATCAAAACCTTAGTTTCAGGACGTTTAGGCGGAAATGACATCGCTCGCAGTGAAGGTTATGCGGAAGGTATTGTACCTCTGCACACACTTCGTGCTGATATTGATTACGCTTTAGCCGAAGCTCACACGACTTACGGACGCCTTGGTGTCAAAGTCTGGATCTGTCGCGGTGAAGTATTACCGGGACAAATGGTCAAAGAGCCTGAAGCAGCTAAGAATACAGGAAACGATCGTTTCCAAAAACGTCGTCCGGGCGGTCGTAGTGACCATACCACGGATCGTCGGCCCCGTAATGCCGAAGCAGTCAAAGTAGCTGCTCCAGTGGCTGGCGGGGATGTCGAAGGAGGGAAGTAGTCACCATGTTAATGCCAAATCGGACGAAGTTCAGAAAACCCCATCGTGTCAGTTATGAAGGCGGTTCAAAAGCGGGTCGCAAAATAGTATTCGGAGAATTCGGACTAGTTGCCGAAACCGGAGCCTACGTCAGCAACCGTCAGATCGAAGCAGCACGTATTGCGATGACTCGCTATATGCGCCGCGGCGGTCAAGTTTGGATTAAGATTTTCCCACACTTAGCAATTACTAAGAAACCGCTTGAAGTTCGAATGGGTTCCGGTAAAGGAGCTCCTGAAGGATGGGTAGCAGTCGTTAAACCCGGTCGTATTATGTTTGAAATCGGTGGTATTGATGAAGTTACGGCACGCGAAGCGTTCCGTCTTGCTTCCCACAAGTTACCGGTAAAAGCACGCTTTGTTCGTAAAGGTGAGGAGGAATAGATATCATGAAAAAAGATATTCGTGAAAAAAGTAATGTCGAATTACTAAAAGATGTCGAATCATTGAAAGAAGAACTGTTCACCCTCCGTTTCCAACAGGCAACCGGACAATTGACCAGTTCGGCGCGTATGCGTGACGTTCGCAAGACCATCGCTCGCATCAAGACAGTCATCACTGAGCGTACGCTTAGTGAGCAGAAATAGGAGGTCAACAGATTATGGAAGAAAGATTGAACCGTAAAGTATACAAAGGAACCGTTAAATCCGATAAAATGGATAAAACAGTTGTCGTTGAAGTTACAACAACCAAAAAACATCCATTGTATGGAAAACGTGTAAAATATTCAAAATCATTTAAAGCTCACGACGAATTGAACGAAGCAAAAACAGGCGACATCGTAGAGATCATGGAAACCCGTCCATTATCCGCTACGAAGCGTTTCCGCCTTGTCAAAATTGTTCAAAAAGCCGTTATACTTTAGGCTGCAAGGAGGTACGTTAAATGATTCAAAACGAAACCAGATGTAAAGTAGCCGACAATACCGGTGCTAAGGAAGTCTTAGTTATCCGCTGTTTGGGTGGTTCACACCGTCGTTTCTCCAATATCGGAGATATCGTGGTTTGTACTGTCAAAGAAGCAACACCGGGAGGTGCCGTTAAGAAGGGTGATGTAGTGAAAGCTGTCATCGTCCGTACTAAATACGGTATCGGTCGCGAAAACGGGTCTTATATTAAATTCGATGACAATGCAGTTGTTATTATCAAAGATGACAAAACGCCTCGTGGTACCAGAATCTTCGGTCCCGTGGCCAGAGAACTCCGCGACAAGGACTTTATGAAAATTGTGTCCTTGGCTCCGGAAGTCCTGTAGGAGGGTACTATGAAGATCAAAAAAGGCGATAAGGTCAAAGTTATTACCGGTTCCAGCAAGGGAACGATCGGAGAAGTCCTCCGTGTTATGCCGAAGGATGAAAAAGTCATTGTTGAAGGTGTAAATCTTGTAAAGAAACACTTAAAACCGACACAAGCCAATCCGGATGGCGGAATTGTAGAAAAAGAAGCATCGATCCATGTATCGAATATTGCAATCTATGATGCGAAAGCAAAGAAGACCAGCAAAATCGGATATAAGATCGAAAAAGGAAAGAAAGTTCGCGTCCTGAAGAAAACCGGCGCCGTACTGAAGTAAGGAGGAACAAATCATGAATCGTTTGACTGAAAAATACAAAACTCAAGTCGTACCCGCATTGATGACGAAGTTCAGCTACACTTCCGTTATGCAGGTTCCGACAATCAACAAGGTCGTTATCAACATGGGAGTCGGTGATTCCATCACGAATGCGAAAGCACTCGAAGATGCAGTTTCCGAATTGACCCAAATTGCCGGTCAGAAACCGGTTATTACAAAAGCGAAGAAATCCATAGCGAACTTCAAACTGCGTGAAGGCATGCCGATCGGCTGCAAAGTAACTTTACGCGGTGCAAGAATGTATGAATTCCTGGACAAACTCTTCAATATCGGACTACCGCGTGTTCGTGATTTCCGTGGTGTTAGTGCTCATGCCTTCGATGGCCGCGGCAACTATACGCTCGGTGTTAAAGAACAGCTGATTTTCCCGGAAATCAATTTTGATAAAGTAAACCGAGTCCGCGGTATGGACATCGTCATTGTAACAACAGCGGCGACAGATGAAGAAGGACGAGCATTGCTGGGAGAACTTGGCATGCCGTTTGAAAAGAAATAAGGAGGACATACAAAAATGGCAAAAAAATCACTGATTATTAAGTCAAAGCGTCCTCAAAAATTCCAGGTGCGTGCATACACCCGCTGCGAACGCTGCGGACGTCCGCATTCTGTATTGAGCAAATACAAACTCTGCCGAATCTGCTTCCGTGAACTGGCTTATAAAGGCCAAATTCCGGGAGTGATGAAGTCGAGTTGGTAGGCGAGAAGGAGGAATAGGTCATGATGAATATGACAGATCCGATTGCGGATATGCTTACAAGAATTCGTAACGGAGTACAAGCCCGTCACGAAGTAGTCGAAATTCCGGCAAGCAAAGAAAAACTTGAAATTGCCCGAATTTTGAAAGAAGAAGGATTTATTTCGAGTTACATCGTTAGCGGAGATCTGAAAAAGACAATTACCGTTACGTTGAAATACGGAGCAAACAAAGAAAAAGTGTTGAGTGGATTAAAGAGAATCTCAAAACCGGGCTTACGTGTCTACGTTGAAGTAGATCGCGTACCGCGCGTGTTGAACGGATTAGGCATTGCCATTCTCTCCACATCACATGGTTTGATGACAGACAGACAGGCCAGAATCAAACATGTAGGCGGCGAAGTGCTGGCCTATATCTGGTAATAAGCGGAGGAAACAACAATGTCACGTATCGGAAATAAAGCGATTACCGTTCCTGCCGGCGTAGAAGTTATTATTGCTGCCGGGAATGAGGTGACTGTGAATGGTCCTAAAGGATCGTTATCACGTCAATTCAGCGACTTGATGAAAATCGAGTTAAACGACGGCATCTTAACGGTTGCACGTCCTAATGAACAAAAACACACAAAACAGTTGCATGGTACAACCCGTGCACTGATCAACAACATGATTGAAGGAGTCAACAACGGATTTAAACGTTCGTTGGAGCTTGTCGGAATCGGTTATCGTGCGAATGTCGCCGGTGACAAACTGACGATCGCCATCGGTTACTCTCACCCGGTCATATTCACTGTCGAACAAGGACTGACTATCACATGTCCGACTCCGACAGAAATCTTGGTATCCGGAATCGACAAGCAACGTGTCGGAGAATGGGCCGCGAATATTCGTGCCGTCCGTAAACCTGAACCGTATCTTGGTAAAGGTATCCGATACAAAGGTGAAATCGTACGCCGTAAAGAAGGTAAAACGGCAGCTAAGAAGTAGTGGGAAAGGAGAACAGAACCAATGCTTAAAAAAATATCAAAAAATTATGAAAGAATTCGTCGCCACGCACGCGTTCGTACAAAAGTCAATGGTACGCCTGATCGCCCACGCTTGAACGTTTTCCGTTCTAATGCCCATATTCATTGCCAACTGATCGATGACGTAAACGGGGTAACACTCGTAAGCGCGAACAGTGTTGAGATGAAATTGGAAAACGGCGGAAATGTTGCAGCTGCAGTAGCGGTTGGTACGGAAATAGCTAAACGTGCCCAAGAAGCCAAGATTACCGAAGTAGTTTTCGACCGTGGAGGGTATCTCTACCACGGACGCGTCCAAGCACTGGCTGATGCAGCCAGACTTGCTGGACTGAAATTCTAGGAGGGCACAACATGGAACGCAAACCAAGAAGATATGAAAAAGAAGTCAAAGAATTTGAAGAACGCGTAGTTACGATCAACCGTGTTACCAAAGTAGTTAAAGGTGGACGTCGTTTCCGCTTTGCTGCACTGGTAGTTGTGGGAGATAAAAAAGGCCGCGTCGGTTTTGGTACCGGCAAAGCTAATGAAGTACCTGATGCGATCAAAAAAGCCATCGAAGATGCTAAAAAGAATCTGTTCGTTGTACCTATTGTTGGCGGTGGAACCATTCCTCACGGCATCATTGGAAACTTCGGAGCAGGCTCAGTACTTCTTCGTCCGGCATCAGAAGGTACCGGCGTTATCGCCGGAGGTCCGGTCCGCGCCGTTCTGGAATTAGCGGGCATTACAGATGTTCTTTCGAAATGCTTAGGTTCACGTACACCTATTAATATGGTTCGTTCAACCTGTGAAGCGCTTAAGAACCTGAAAACTTTAGAACAAGTCGCACGTCTTCGTGATTTAAAACCCGAAGAAGTTCGCGGTTAGGTCGGAGGAGTCAAGCGATGAAATTACATGAATTACATTATGTGGATGGTGCCCGTAAGAAGAACGTAAAACGTCTCGGACGCGGACATGGTTCAGGATTAGGAAAAACCAGCGGTAAGGGCACAAAGGGTCAGAACTCACGTTCAGGCGGCGGCGTTGCACTAGGATTTGAAGGCGGTCAAACACCTTTATATCGTCGTATACCGAAACGTGGTTTCACTAACTTTACACGCGTTGAATATGCCATCGTTAACGTTGACTTATTGAACCGTTTCGAAGATGGAACCGAAGTTACACCAGAACTCTTAATCGAGACTGGAATTGTAAGAAAATTATTGAATGGCGTTAAAATCCTCGGCGTTGGTACTTTGGAGAAGAAATTGGTTGTTAAAGCCCACAAATTTTCAAAGTCTGCCGCTACATTGATTGAACAAGCGGGCGGCAAAGTCGAGGTGATCTAACATGATCAAAACATTCATAGACATGTTTAAGAGTAAAGAGATCCGTAAAAAGATCCTCTTTACATTGGGTATGTTGTTTATTTTCCGGCTTGGTGCCGGTATTCCGGCTCCACTCGTTAACACGACCACCTTATTGGCCGGTGTTACGGATAATTCAGTCTTAGGTATCATGAATCTGTTGGGCGGCGGTGCTCTGCAAAAGTTCTCCATCTTTGCGATGGGCGTAGGACCTTACATCACGGCTTCGATCATCATTCAGTTACTTGCGATGGATGTTGTCCCGGCACTTACCGAGATGGCGAAATCGGGAGCACAAGGAAAGACTCAGATGGATAAGATCACCCGTTATTTGGGTGTCATCCTGGCTTTCTTCCAATCGTTTACCATGACGTACGCATTTGATGTGAATTATGGTATACTGGATAATGCTAATCTGGCTACTTACTTGTACATTGCGATCATCCTGACAGCTGGAACTATGTTCCTACTCTGGATCGGTGACCGTATTTCAATGTTTGGTATCGGAAACGGTATTTCAATCATCATTTTCGCAGGGATCGTCGCCAATATTCCGTTCCAATTTTCGCAGTTATTCAAGACTTTAGTTGATACTACGAGCAACGCAGCCTTGTTTAACGGGATATTGAACTTCGGAATGTTTGTGATCATGTATATCCTGATCATAGTCTTAGTCATATTCATGCAGCAAGCAGTTCGTAAGATCCCGATTCAATATACTTCCAGTAATATGAAAAAAGGCAAGACAGACATCACGTTTCTCCCGCTTAAAATCAATTCTGCCAGTGTAATCCCGGTCATCTTCGCTTCAGCTGTCATGACGGCTCCGGCAACGGCGTTCAGTTTCTTCTCACAGACTAAAGGTCTGTATACGACGTTCTCCAATATCTTCAACTTTCAGAAACCGATGGGCTTAATCATCTATGCAGTGTTGATCTTCTTGTTTACATTCTTCTATACCAATCTACAGGTTGATCCTGCCAAGATTGCGGAGAATTTAGGCAAGCAGGGAACCTACATTCCCGGTATTCGACCGGGGACTGAGACGAAGACATACCTGAGTAAGGTATTGAACCGAATCACCTTCTTAGGTGCGATGTTCTTGGTGTTCGTTGCGGTTCTTCCTTATCTCTTACCGATGATTACAAACTTACCTAAGTCGGTATCGGTGGGTGGAACAGGTATCATCATTGTTGTCGGCGTAGCGCTGGAAACAATGAAAGACTTAGAAGGTCAACTGACCCAACGTGCTTACCGCGGGTTTGTTAATCGGTAATTAAGAAGGTGAAAGTATGAACGTTTTAATTATGGGTGCAGCCGGTAGCGGCAAAGGAACCATGTCTACGTTGATTGAAGAGAAATATAAAATTTCTCATATTTCAACGGGTGAGATGTTCCGTGCAGCGATCAGCGCACAAAACGAACTGGGATTGAAAGCCAAGGAATTTATGGATTCCGGGCATTTAGTTCCCGACGAGATTACAATCAAAATGATTCAAGAACGACTGTTGCAGGATGACTGCCAGAAGGGTTACCTTCTGGATGGTTATCCACGTACATTAGTACAGGCGCATGCGTTTGAGGATATAGCCAACGAAATCGGCCGACCGGTCGAAGCGATTATTAATCTGACTGTCCAGTTGGATGATCTAGCACCTCGTATTACCGGCCGACGTCTTTGTCAGAATTGCGGTGCGATTTACCATATCACTTATTTCCCGAGTAAAATCGACGGAATATGCGATAAATGCGGAAGTCCGCTGGTACATCGTAGTGATGATACGGTTGAGCAATTAGCCGTTCGTCTGAAAGAACACGTCATTCAAACAAAACCTGTACTTGATTATTATCGCAAGTCGGGGTTGGTCATCGACATTGATGCATCTAGAGATATTTCTCTGGTATGGAAAGATGTTGATAAAGCATTGGAGGCTTTCCGATGATTAGTACCAAGTCTCCCAGAGAAATTGAATTGATGAGAATTGCGGGTGACATCGTTGCTCAAGCACATGAAGCGGTAAAAATCGCCTTGTGTGTGGGCATGACAACGCATCAAATTGATGTGATCGTCGAAGAAGTCATTTTGCGAAACGGAGCTACGCCTTCATTTAAAGGCTATAACGGTTTCCCGGCTGCGACTTGCACCTCAATCAATAACACTCTGGTCCATGGTATACCGGATGGCACCGTGCTCAAAAACGGCGATATCATCTCAGTTGATATTGGCGCTTGTTACAAAGGCTATCACGGAGACAGTGCCTGGACCTATGCAATAGGTGAAGTCAGTCCTGAAATTCAGAAGCTGATGGATGTAACCAGACAAAGCCTTTTTGAAGGTCTTAAGAAGGTCAAAGCCGGTAACCATCTGAGCGATGTATCCAACGCCATCGGCGAATACGTCTACTCGTTCGGTTACAGTGTACCCTTTGACTACACAGGCCACGGAGTGGGAGCACATCTTCACGAAGATCCTGCCATCCCGAATTATGGTCCTGCAGGCAAAGGTGTCATCCTCAAAGAGGGTATGACAATCGCCATTGAACCAATGGTGCATATGGGCAGACCTTTTACCAAAACGCTTAAAGATGATTGGACCGTGGTAACACGTGATGGATCTCTTGCGGCGCACTATGAACATTCCGTCGTTGTAACAAAGGACGGATATGAAATCCTAACAGTTTTAAGAAACAAGGAGGATGACTCACTGAATGGGTAAACAAGATGTCATTGAGATTGAAGGTGTAGTGGAAGATACTCTTCCAAACGCTATGTTTAAGGTGAAGTTGACTAACGGGCACATTATCCTGGCCCACGTTTCTGGTAAAATCCGCATGCATTACATCCGCATTTTACCAGGCGATCGTGTCACCGTAGAAATTTCACCGTATGATTTAACACGTGGGCGTATAACATTTAGACACAAATAGTCTATAGGAGGTTTAACGCATGAAAGTAAGACCGTCTGTCAAACCAATATGCGATAAGTGCCGTATCATTAAACGCAAAGGTCGTGTAATGGTCATTTGTGAGAACCCTAAACACAAACAACGTCAGGGTTAATAGGAGGTAACACAGAACTATGGCTCGTATTGCTGGAGTAGACATCCCGCGCGATAAGCGCGTGGTAGTGTCGCTAACTTATGTTTACGGAATAGGCCGCACAAAAGCGGAAGGAATATTAAAAGCAACTGGTATAAGTGAAGATATTCGTGTCAAGGATTTGACTGAAGATCAAGTAAATGCCATTCGTAAAGAAGTCGATTCGATTAAAGTCGAGGGCGATCTGCGCCGCGAAGTTAACCTTAACATCAAACGCTTGATGGAAATTGGTTGCTACCGTGGTTCACGTCATCGTAAGAACTTACCTGTACGCGGACAACGTAGTAAAACGAATGCCCGTACACGTAAAGGTCCGCGCCGTACGGTTGCGAACAAGAAGAAGTAAGGAGGGAGAAAAGAACAATGGCAAAAGCACAAGCTAAAACAACCGGACGTAAGCGTAAAGTCCGCAAGAATATTGCACGTGGTATCGCACACATTCATTCAACCTTCAATAACACGATCGTAACCATCACCGATGAAAAAGGTAATGTAATCGCTTGGTCCAGTGCCGGTGCACTTGGATACAAAGGTTCACGTAAATCTACACCCTTCGCCGCTCAATTGGCCAGCGAAGCCGCTGCGAAAGCAGCTGTCGATCATGGAATGAAAACTGTTGAAGTTAACGTAAAGGGTCCGGGACCGGGCCGTGAAGCAGCTGTTCGCGCATTGCAAACAGCAGGATTGGAAATCAACGTCATCAATGATGTTACTCCGATTCCGCATAACGGATGCCGTCCGCCGAAACGGCCACGTGGTTAAACCGACCGCGAGGAGGGAATAAGGTATGCAAAAATTCGAACGTGCCAATTTTGAAGTGAAGGAATACATCGAATCCGACCATTATGGTAAATTCGTGGTAGAACCTCTGGAAAGAGGCTTCGGTACTACAATAGGTAATGCATTGAGAAGAGTTCTGCTCTCCTCTTTACCTGGTGCCGCTGTCTATTCAATTAAAATTGATGGAGTTTATCATGAATTCACATCCATTCCCGGAGTTGAAGAAGATGTCACTACAATCGTTTTAAATATCAAAGATTTGATTATGACAGTCGCCGACGATGATGTCTATACACTCCGCATTTCCGCTAAAGGCCCTAAAGTGGTCACAGCTGGAGATATTGAATGTCCGACCAACGTTGAAATCCTAAACAAAGACCATGTCCTCGCTACTCTTGAACAGGGCGGCGTACTTGAGATGGAACTGAAAGCCCGTAATGGACGAGGATATGTCAGTGCCGATAACAACAAGTCCCTTTATCAAGGGTCTTCGCAAGGTATCGGAACGATCTATACCGATTCCATTTATACTCCGATCGAACGTGTATCATACACCGTTGAACCGACTCGTGTTGGTCAAGACGCTAAGTATGATCGCGTGATCTTCGAAATCTGGACCAACGGTTCGATCACTCCGCAGACGTCTTTGGCACTAGGTGCTAAGATCCTAATCGACCATCTCGACCTCTTTACCGCCATTTCCGATCATGTGAATGATTTGGATTCCGTCATGAAAGATGCAAACGGTGAAATCGTTAATAAGGGATTGGTCATGATGATCGAAGACTTGGATCTCTCCGTCCGTTCCTACAACTGTCTTAAACGCGCGGGTATCCAAACCGTGGAAGAATTGACCCAACGTACGGAAGACGAGATGATGCGTGTCCGTAACTTAGGTAAGAAGAGTTTGAAAGAAGTTAAAGACAAATTATTTGAATTGGGCCTCGGCTTCAAGTCATTTGAATAGTGGTAAAGGAGGAGCAGAACCATGTGGAATCGTAAATTTGGACGTAAAGCCGATCATCGCAAAGCCTTGTTACGTAACTTGGCAACAAGCCTGATCGTCTACGGTAAAATTGAAACAACCGAAATGAAAGCAATGGATTTACGCTCAGTCGTTGATGAATTAATCACGATCGCAAAACGCGGAGGCAGTGATCTGCATGCCCGTCGTCAAGTAGCAGCGTTTGTCAAAGATGTGGTCGCTGATAAGAAGTCAGGTCAGACGGCAGTCCAAAAATTGTTTGATGAAATCGCACCTAAGTATGCCGACCGTAAGGGCGGATATACGCGTGTGCAAAAGACAACCCAACGTCGCGGCGATGCCGCACCGATGGCTACCATCGAATTGGTATAATCCAAAAGGAGCGAACAATTCGCTCCTTTTACTTTAGGAAAAGTATGAATCAACAAGAACTTTTTAGTGAAATGAGAGCTTATGCAGCGACGGAACACATTCCGATCATGGAAGAAGACGGAATGTTTTTCTGCGCTGATCTAGTTCGAAAATCGAACTACAGAGAGATTTTAGAGGTGGGAACGGCAATTGCTTATTGGTCGATGCAAATTGCTTCGCTTCATACAGATATCCATATAACGACTTTAGAACGTGATCCTATTCGCTATGACAGAGCACAGTATTATCTTGGTTTATCGGATCTACATGATCAAATCGATAGTGTTCTAATCGACGCAAAGGATTTCCAATGCGATCGGCATTACGATTTAATTTTTTTGGATGCCGCCAAAGCACAAAATGAGCCATTTTTTTATAAGTTTGTACCATTTTTAAATGAAGATGGAATTGTGATCGTCGATAATATGTCATTTCATGGCTTCGTAGAACATTTCGATGAATTGAAACATCGGCGAAATCTACGCCATATGGTAGGGAAGATCATTAAGTTCCGTGATCATATCCTGCACGATACCGACTATCAATGCGAAGAGATTTCGATCGGAGACGGAATTTTGCTTATTCGTCGTAAGAAACATCAATCCACCCTTTAACATGTGTACAACTCCAAAAAAGGTAGGCATTGTGATACAATACCACTATGGAGGATTTAATATGAAAAAAGTCATTCCCGTATTGGCAATCTTAAGTGCCGGAGCCGCTGCATATGTTGCATATCGTTCGAAACGGTCTAGAGATAAGGCTAAACTCATTCAACTCAAAAACCAGGACGATGTCCTTCATTTTGGATCAGATGATATTGATTTTAATACATCTTATAGTCCCGAAACGGTTCATCTCACAAAAGCTGATCTTGATAACTATCGTATCCAAAGCAGAGTAATGTTGGAACCCTATAAGACGGAGGATGAGATTCAAATCGATCATTACGTTGAATTCGAAACCAACGAACAGTTGCTTGGTTTTATTCGCGTTGTGAAAGCCCTTGGTTATCGACTTAATGAAGTTGATGAACGGAGTTTAACGATTTCACACAGTTGTCTCGCTAACGAAGAAGAATTGTTGATCGGAATTACCGAAGTAGTCGAAGCAACCTATGCCAAGCAAGGTAACTATAAAGGCTGGCAGATCAACGCTGACAATAAAGAAAAGATTCATTCATTGAACTCGTAAGCAACCATATAAGTTTGTTTTCGTCGGGAGGTAGTTTGTGAAACCAATAGTCGTCAGAAATCTCAAATTCTCGTATGATCAAGAGACAGACGTTGTAAAAAACGTCTCGTTTTCTGTTGAGAAGGGAAGCTACACAACAATCATAGGTCATAACGGCAGTGGTAAATCAACGATTGCTAAATTATTGATCGGTCTTCTTGAAAAAGAAGAAGGTGAAATAATGATCGATGGAAAACACTTGGATATGGAAAATATCGCTGAGATTCGCAATAAGATCGGGATTGTATTCCAGAATCCGGATAATCAATTTATCGGTGCTACCGTCCGTGACGATATCGCATTTGGGCTGGAGAACCATAATGTGGATCCGTTAGAAATGGATTCAATCATCAATCGTTTTGCGGAAGAAGTGAATATGACATCTTATCTTGATCATGAACCGACACGTCTTTCCGGTGGCCAAAAACAACGGGTCGCAATTGCCGGTGTCTTGGCGATGAGCCCTGAGATCTTGATCCTCGATGAAGCAACCAGTATGCTTGATCCACTGGGTAAAGAAGATATCAATCAATTGGTCGATCAACTTCATAAGAGTCGTCATATGACGATACTGTCGATCACTCACGATATTGAAGAAGTGGTAAAAAGTGACCATGTGCTCGTTATGAACGACGGGCAGATCGTTATGGATGGTGATCCCGAAGAAATCTTAATGAAAGTACCTGAATTAGTTAAAATGAAATTAGATGGTCCGTTTACGGTTAAATTAGCCATCGAACTTAAGAAATACGGAATCAATATCGTTAATCCGATCGATCAAGAAGGGATGGTGAGCCAGCTGTGCCAATTGCGTTCGAAAAAGTAAGTTATGAATATTCCGTTGGTACACCTTTCGCACACGGAGCCCTCAATGAGGTTGATTTAGCGATTGAAATGGGCAAAGTCACGGCCATCATCGGTTCGACGGGTAGCGGTAAAACAACACTCGTTCAACATCTGAATGCCTTATTATTACCGACATCCGGCAGTGTTTTAGTGTTAGATCGAACGATCACCAGTAAGAATAAACCGAAGTCACTTAAAAGTTTACGTAAGAATGTCGGTTTGGTTTTTCAATTTCCTGAATATCAATTATTTGAAGAAACGATCATCAAAGACGTCATGTTTGGACCGTTGAATTTCGGTTGTACACAAGAAGAAGCTCACACAAAGTCTTGTAATGCACTGAAAGTTTGCGGAATCGATGAAAGTCTATTTGAAAAATCGCCGTTAGATCTTTCCGGCGGACAAAAGCGTCGCGTTGCGATTGCCGGAATCTTGGCGATCGATCCTCAAGTATTAGTATTGGATGAACCGACAGCCGGACTTGATCCGCAAGGCAGTAAACAAATGATGCAGCTGTTTATGCAACTCAATCGTCAATATGAAAAGACTGTTTTAATCGTAACTCATGACATGGAACACGTACTCAATTACTGTGATAATGTGGTCGTCATGAGCGAGGGTAAAGTATTGATCCATCAACGAGTGAGCGATTTCTTTAATGATCTGGCACTGCTTCAAAATATGAACATCAATCCACCTCATGTATTATTTATGCGTGAAGAACTCAAAAGTCGCGGTTTCCATCTGAGTGACGGTCTGCATGATCTTGCGTCGCTTGCGAAAGCCATCGCTGCCGAGGTAAACAATCATGAATAACATTGCGCTGGGAAGATATATCCCGATGAACTCGGTGATCCATAAATTGGATCCTCGCTATAAAATCATCGCTATGTTTATTCTTTTAGTTGCTGTATTCCTACCGACCGGATTTCAAGGGTATGGAATTTTAGCTGTTTTCGTTCTGGCAACACTGTTATTCGCAAAACTCAAATTAAATTTTATCATCAAAGCAATGAAACCAATGATGTTTATGTTGGTATTTCTTCTTGTGAT
>JBBRCP010000001.1:0-65811 GCA_038204785.1 Erysipelotrichales bacterium | reverse complement strand
TATTGGTTGTTTTTAAAAGCTTCGATTTCTTCCTTGGTGAATATTACTTTTGCCATTTTTCATCCTCTTTCTAAGTATAGTAAAACCCCACAAAGTAGTCACGGGTTTTATTTTCGTGTCTACACTATGGGGTACAGTTTATCAAGCGGTTTTTTTTGCATATATAGTTTTAAGAAAATGTTTTTTAAATAAAGTTATCCTGCTTGACAAGATGATTTATATAACTTAATATATGTAAGTACTCACTTACATATGGAGGTAACGATGGACACCAATGATGTAGTAAAAAGAATGAAAAAAGAAGATCGAAGAAAACAAATACTAGATGCAGCGATGACGGTTTTTGTTGAGAAAGGCTATAGTAGTAGTACTACCTTAGAAATCGCAAAAGCAGCAGATATATCAGAGGTTACACTGTTTAGGTACTTTAACTCTAAACAAGAGCTCTTTCTACAAGGAATTGAACCTATTTTGTTTAGTACTTTAGAAGGATCTATTCATACTTCAATCGGATTAAGTCCAGAAGCAAAACTAGAAAAAATCTTATATGAGAGAATTAGTTGTATCTCCAACAACTACAAAATAGTTAAACTGATTCTAACAGAATCCTCACTTTTATCTGAATTGGGAAGCGAGAGTTTTGTGAAGAGGATACTTCATATTCTTGATACGATGCTTAGCGAAATCGGGGTGGCTATCAATGATAAAGAATTTACATTAAGGTTATTAATGGGATCCATATTATCTTTTTTGTTTATGCCGGAAAGAAATGAAAAAAAGATTAAAAATTATGTGAGTAATGTTGTATCACTGCTATTGGAAAAGTCTACAGAGAAGTCCGTTCAAGCCCATGAATAGGTTATTTAAATGGATAGGCAGTTTGATCGAATCTAAACCCATTAAAGTACTTTTGATTACAATTGTCTTTTTCGCAATCTTGATTGCCGGCGTATCAAAGATAAGAATGGCAACGGGCAATGAGACGCTAGTTAAAAGTGATAATGATGTATTTATATCAAACAAACAACTTGAAGATTCTTTTGGCGGTGATTCTATTTTAGTTCTTTTCACAGCTAATACCCAAAATAATTTGCTATCTCAAGAGAATATAAAAAAGATGTGGGATGTAGAGCAAAGACTGAAATACGAAGATAATGTTTTTTCGTTGATGAGTCCAGCTAGCATAGTTCATCAAATGACTGACAGACAAAGCATTGAAATCAAAAAACAATTACTTGCCATAAGCCAAGGTTTAGCTGAGATGAGCGCAAAAATGATTGATATTGGTAATGAACTTGGGTCAAAAGAAATCAAAGATCCAAAAATAATCGCCGAAAAACTCGATGGACTGTCAGCGTTAACACAGGTATTTAGCAAGTTGATTATTGGTCAGGATAATCTCACAGAAGGTTTAAAGCAGGTACAGGGAGGATTGTTTGTTGCGGCAGACGGGTTAGGAACAGCCTCTGTTCAACTCAAAGAATTAAGTAATTTAGCAGGTGATAATCTTGAGTTAAAATCAAAATTAAACGCTATTTCAGTTAACATAAGTGGAAGTGCACAGGGAATTAGAACCATTGGTGAGAAAACAACAAATTTCCAAGTGGGAACCGATAGTACTTCTAAAGCATTAACAACAATCAGTGCTAACTTAACAAAAGAAACTACTTCAATGAAAGAAGGTTTAACGGGCGGCATATCTCCTGAATCATTAAAAGAAATGGCAGCAGGTTTTGTTACGATGGGAGGAAAACTTGAAGATATAGCTAATGGACTCAAATTATTTCATACCAAGAGTTCGATGATGATTGCCGATATACCTAGTGAACAAGCAGAATTAGATAATATTTTATATGATGAAAATCATACAATTAGATCCATTTTTTCCGATGTAGTTATTGATACTAATAATAGTTTAATGGTTGTAAAGCTACAAGGTAATCTGAAAGATGAACAGAAGGATAAAATAGCAAAAGACCTAACAACAATACTCGCTAAAGAAGATTTTCATACAATTACGTATATCGTATCAGGAAAGCCAATACTAGATTCTTCGCTACGCTCGGAAATGAAAGCGAATATGGTTATGATGGTAGGATTAGCTGTCTTAATCATGCTTATTGTCCTTGCGCTCGTATTCAAAGTTAAATGGCGGATGCTAAGTTTAGGGATTATATTGGTATCGGTTATTGCAACATTGGGATTTATGGGAATTTTGAGTGTACCTATTACAATGGTATCGATGGCTGTCTTCCCCATCTTAATAGGTTTGGGTATCGACTATTCAATACAATTTCATAATCGATATGAAGAAGAAAAATCAGTAATGAAAACGATGAACCAAATAGGGAAAGCAGTAGCGATCGCTGTCTTTGCTACAGTATTGGGATTTATTTCATTATATGCTTCACCAGTACCTATGATCCAAGACTTTGGCAAAATGTTGACCCTAGGAGTGATCATAAGCTTTTTAGGAAGTATCTTCTTATTAATGCCGATATTACATCTTAGAGAGAAAAACAACGATCAAAATAGACATACCACAAATACGAACAAGAACACGATAGTAAAGGAAACACGATTAGATAGAATATTGAAAACTTCCACAAAGATAGTCATAAAATTATCGATTCCAATATTGATAATTGTAGTCGGTTTATCATTCATGGGTTTTTTAGTTGATAAAAATGTGGGGGTCCAAACAGATATTGAAACTTTTATGCCACAAGACATGCAAGCGTTGAAGGACATACATGTAATTAGAGATAAGTTAGGTTCAACGGATCAAATCGCTATTTATTTAAAAGATAGCAATGTATTGACAAGTGAGAATATAAATTGGATACAAACGAAAACAACAAATATAAAAGAGAAATATGGTGATATTGTAGTTGGCGTAAAATCGATTGACACATTAGTCCAAAAACTTTCAACAGAAAATAATTTAAGTTTTGAGGAATACACTGATTTAGTGAGTACACTTCCAAAACAGTTGGAAAGTATGTTTGTTAATGAGGCTAAAACAGAATCTGTAATACTTCTAAATATAAAACATTTGCCTACTGAGAATTTACAAACATTTATAAAACAGTTAAAAGAAGATTCGCAAGATACAACAATGAAGGTTCAAATAACCGGAAAAAGTGTACTTGATGTTGAAATGGTAAATGGACTAACATCAGGGCGAGTTACGATGACGGTTATTGGTTTAGTTCTTGTATTTGCAGCTCTTCTGCTTATCTATAGAAATCCTTTTAAGGCATTAATTCCAATCCTTCCAGTAGTTTTAATAATTGGGATGTCCAGTGGTTTAATGTATTTACTTAACATCCAATATACACCCATTACTGCAACGCTAGGAGCATTAGTGTTGGGAATGGGAACAGAGATGACCGTTATGTTGCTTGAAAGATACTTAGAAGAGAGAAAATCCGGAAAAGAAAAAGTAGAATCGATGATTATCACGGTTACGATGATAGGAAGAGCTATTGTGGCATCAGGTCTTACAACAGTAGGTGGATTCTCAGTATTGATGGCTTCCCAATTTATAATATTAAAAGACTTTGGATTGATGACAGTCATTAATATTACATTAGCTCTACTTAGTACATTTATTGTATTACCACCTATTATTTTACTGTTTGACAGATTTATTCTAAGAAAAAATGAACTGGGAAAAGAATTGAAGACAAAATGAGAAAAATAGAGAAGGTATTTATAAAGAAAAAAATCGCTAACAAGCGATTTTTTTCTACATAGTTAGGTAAGATAGGGATTCTTCAAAATCAAAATTAGCCAGATAATGAATAGACAATTACCTAAGCCTACATCTTTTTCTCATAATGATTTCTCAATATAGCGAAACTTATGAAATTTAAGCCCAAAACAACGAAAGAGATCGCAAGAGGAATCGGCATCCGCAAGAAATAATAAATAACTAACTGGATGGTTATGAGGATGGATGCGACTCTGAAGTTTGCGAATCCAGCTTTTCCATTGATGATTTGGTTGCGTTCATCCGCATTGTCGATGTTTTCCTGCTCAATTAGTTCCGGATGCTTGATATTTCTAAACAATCTGAACGCGAAAACAGCACTCAAACTTGAACCAAATCCAACCACAAACCCGCTATAATCGAATTGATCGATCAAGTTTGTCAACAAGAGTCCTGCAATGGTAAAGATGATTGTGATAATCAACGCGATCCTGTTCTTTTTGATATTGTCTGTAATCATTGTTCTTCCTCCTCATCGATGAATATTTCTTCAATCGGTTTTTTAAAATAGCGTGAGATTTTATAAGCTAATAAGATAGAAGGGTTATATTGGCCCTTCTCCAATGAACCGATGGTCTGTCGCGAGACTTTCAGTATCATCGCCAGTTCTTCCTGACTTACTCCATATTCTTTTCTAAGCTTCTCTAAGTTGTTTTTCACAGTTCTCCTTTATGACAAGTTTACTTTACGTTTCTATTCTAACCCAACTAAATTTAATGTCAAGTAAACTTGTCATATTGAATATGAATATTTTTCTGAATGAAAGTTACCTAGTATTTCTTCTATTCATAAATAAAACATACCCAGTGTTATGTAGATCGAAGAGGGTTAATTGCTCATTGATTCTGCTTATGAAGCAATCATTGATAATTTTCAATAGAATAATAGCGATTATCATCCGTGTTTTCCATCAATTATATTCCATTTCTCACAATAAGTTGATATTATATAGAAAAGGGAACCCACCCAAAGTTACTAAACAAAAGAGGTTCACACGAGCGTAAAGGTTGGTTTATTTTATAAAAAAGTGGATAAGAAAGAAGAGTCAATCATGAAAACAAAAAACCCAAACACAATCGTAGACCATGATAGCACGAATCATTTTTTTGATTACTTCTTTAATCAGAATGATGCTGTCATTGATTATCAACACCTAACGGATGATGTTTTACGGTTGTCCGGCGCTAAATTTGCATGTATGAATGTATACGAAATGGATGGCAAACACTTCTCAACAGTTGCCCTAAGTGGTGAAAGTAAGCTCATAGCGAAAGTTTCAAAAATCATGGATTTAGACTTTAAGGGAAAAACATATTTGCACGACACAGTGCGAGCCGCAAAGATAAAAGAATCAACGATTACCCGGTTCAAATCATTGATAGAATTATCAGGGGATGTTTTACCTACAGCTGTTGTAACGAAGTTGGAAACAATGCTTACTATTGGCGAAGTCGTTCTTATTAAAATCGAAAAAGATCAAGTTATGCTTGGAGATTTCACACTCTTTATGTTAAAAAATGAAAAATTTAACCAAGATAAAATTGTTGAAGATTACTCGAGACAAATTGGATCACTGCTTATTTACAAAAATGAACAACTGAAACTGAAAGAAGGAGAAAGTTTATATACGAGTTTATTCTCCTCTGTTATTGAACCTCTGTTTTTACTAGATCACGAAACAGGTTCGATAGTGGATGTTAATGAAGCCGCTTGTCGTGTATATGGATACAGTCGTTCTGAAATGCTGCAACTAAACGTTGCCGACATATCAGCTGAACCCGAGAAAAGCAGGAAAGCTATAAAAGACGGTATTCAAAGAGTTTCATTACGATATCATAAAAAGAAGGACGGCACTGTTTTCCCAATTGAAATTATAGTAAGACCGGTCACATTAAATAACCATGCTTTACTACTCAGTTTTGTAGTGGATATTTCAGAAAGAATACAGACAGAAAATAAACTAAAAGAAAGTGAAGAGCGACATCGATTATTATTTACCGGTATGAGTCAGGGATTAGCCTTTCATGAGATCATTGTAGATGATAAGGGGAAACCAATCGACTATCGTTTTTTAGATATCAATGAGAGTTTTACAAAATTAACCGGAATAACTCGTGAGATGTCAATCGGGAAAAGAGTCAAAGAGATATTACCTGATATTGAGCAATACTGGATTGATAACTATGGTCAAGTCGCATTAAGTGGAAAACCGGTTTATTTTGAGAATTATTCTAAACATGTAGGTAAGTATTTTTCTACCTATACATATAGCCCGAAGAAAAATCAATTTGCGGCGATCATTTCCGATATTACTGAGCGAAAATTGACAGAAGAACTTTTAAAAGAAAGTGAAGAAAAGCATAAAACCATGATTGCCAATATCGGCGATATCATCTGTGTTGTAAATAATGAAGGTAGTGTGAACTACTTGAGTTCGAATATCGAAAAGTATTTTGGTTGGAAAGCTGAGGAGCTAATCGGTACTTGTTGTTGGGAAACGGTTTATCCAGATGACCTAGATAAAGTGCAGATCGAGTTTGATTTGTTAGTTGAAAACAGAGATAAACTTAAAATGGTTGAGTTTCGGTTTCGTTGTAAAGACGGAAATTTTAAGTGGATTGAAATATCAGGAAAAAATTGTCTGAATAATCCTTCCATAAAAGGGATACTCCTTAATTTCCATGACATCACGGAACGAAAAGAAATGAATGTTAAGCTTTTAGAAAGTGAACAAACCTATCGAGCGCTTTATGAATCTTCTGGGGTTGCAATTTCCTATTATTCGATAGATGGCATCACTATTTCTTTCAACAGAGTTGCAGCCGGAAATATGGGTGGAAACAGTGAGGATTTTGTTGGTAAATCAATTTTTGATTATTTTCCAGAAGAAGAAGCTAACTTCTATATGGAGAGAATTAGATTATGTTCGATTGAGGAGAAGACGCGCAAATATGAAGATAAAGTAATTCTTCAAAGCGGAGCTCGATGGTTTATTAGCACATTCACGAAGATTACTAACAGTCAAAATCAAACGAGTGGGATTCAGATCGTTTCTCAAGATATTACTGAACAAAAAATGCAAGAAGCCGAAATCATTAAAATCAGTTATCATGATCATCTAACTGGGCTATATAATCGTCGGTTTTTTGAAGAAGAGGTCAATCGACTTGATACACCAAGAAATCTACCCATGACTGTTATTATGGGTGATGTGAATGGGTTAAAACAAATGAATGATGCTTTTGGTCATGCCACCGGGGATGAGCTGCTGATTAAAATGGCAGAAGCAATGACTGAAGGGTGTCGAACAGATGATATTGTTGCTAGATATGGAGGAGACGAATTTGTTGTTTTGTTACCTAAAACAGACACTTTACAAACTGAACAAATAATTGATCGAATCCAAACCTTGATTGCGAAACAAAAAGTAAATTCAACAGAAATATCGATTTCATTGGGTTGTGCAACCAAACATCTTGAAGAAGAGAGGTTTGAAAGTATTTTAAAAAGTGCCGAAGATCAGATGTATAAGAAAAAACTATTTGATAGCCCAAGTGTACGAGGGAAAGCGATCCTCTCGATTATTAATGCATTGTTTGAAAAGAACTCAAGAGAAGAAGCACATTCGCAAAGAGTTTCATTTCTTTGCGAAAAAATGAGTATTGCGTTAGGTTTCTCTGCTGATAAAACCAAGGTGCTCAAAGCAGCCGGATTGCTTCATGATATCGGAAAGATCGCTATCGATGAGAGTATCCTAAGTAAGGTGGGTAAATTGAATGCTGATGAATGGGAAGAAATGAAAAAACATCCTGAAGTAGGATATCGAATCTTAAGTACCAATGAAACTATGGTGGATATCAGCGAGTATATTTTAGCTCATCACGAACGTTGGGATGGCAAAGGATATCCAAAAGGATTGATAGGGGAAGCAATTCCGGTTGAATCAAGAATCATATCCATTGTCGATGCCTACGACGCTATGACAAGTTTGAGAAGTTATAAGAATCCAATGTCACATGAGAGCGCAATCGAAGAGTTGCGACATTGTGCAGGCAAGCAATTTGATCCGGAACTTGTAAAGGTTTTTATTGAGAAAGTAGGCCGGAGATAATTTAAATTATATTGATGAGTGAGACTATAGTAAGCAAATTTAATCTTTTTACTTCAATGGAATCCCTCCAAATTAAACAACGCAAATAAAACGTTGAAATGAATGGAGGGATTTTCTTATGGCTTGAGTTGAACGATTAAATCAAAGAAGAAAATCTTAAAAATGTAAATTTGAAGTAATAAAATTCTGAGATCTAACTTTAATAGAGTTGATTCTTGAAGAACAAGTTCTAAGTCACTCCATTATCTTCTGTATCGGTTTACTATCAATTATATTTATAGCAAGTAAAATATTCATAATTAGTATTTATCAATTAAACCTGTTATACTCAATATACAGATTGACTTTTATGTTTGAATCAATCCAACGCAAACCACTTTGAAACCTGCAAAGGTCTTTATTGATTGCGAATTTAGATAAGAAAGGAAGTACAACCATGTATCTAACCAGCCTTCAGTTTAATTCAAGTTCAATTGTAATATTGAGTTTAACCATTATTTTATTCGCAGGTTTTTTCAGTACCCGCATTACAAAGAAACTGAAACTGCCTAATGTTACAGGTTATATTTTTGCCGGTATTCTGATCGGTCCTTTCGTTTTGAATCTGATTCCGAACACGATCATTGAAGGAATGGACTTTGTGACAGACGTGGCTCTAGCACTGATCTCATTTGGCGTGGGTAAATATTTGAAGATATCCACACTCAAAGCCAATAGTGCCCAAGTGTTGATCATGACACTTTGCGAAGCACTCATTACGGCGACAGTCGTCACAGCGACAATGATCTATCTTTTTCACTTACCTGTTATGTTTTCACTGTTGTTAGGGGCGATCAGTTCAGCTACAGCACCGGCATCGACACTCATGACGATACGTCAATACAGAGCTAAAGGAACGTTCGTCAACATGGTACTGCAGGTTATCGCTTTAGATGATGTAATTTCTTTGGTTGCGTTCAGTATTTGTATCGCAGTCATACAAGCAACAAGCGCAAATACACGCTTAGATATTTCAGTTTTCATGATTCCGATCTTGTTGAATGCAGTGCTGATTTTAGTAGGCATCGCGGCCGGATTCGGATTGAACTATCTGATCTGCGAGTCACGGACAGATGATAATCGTTTGATTTTAGCCATCGCTGTTATTTTAGTGGTGACAGGTCTGTGTGCGGCCCTCGATATTTCACCTTTACTGGCGTGTATGGCATTAGGGGCAACCTATATCAACACCTCGCAAAATAAAACTCTCTATCACCAGATCAACAGTTTTACACCGCCGATCTTGATGATTTTCTTTGTTCTCTCCGGAATGAGGTTGAATGTTCCATCGCTTTTTACTGCCGGAGTCCTTGGTATCGGCTATACATTGGTACGTGTGATCGGTAAGTTTCTTGGAGCCTATATGGGTGCGATCGCAGGTAAGTCGCCGGAGAATGTCCGTCGTTACTTCGGATTGGCACTAATACCGCAAGCAGGTGTTTCGATTGGACTGGCTTTACTTGGTCAACGTGTCTTACCCACTGAAATGGGAGCGATGTTATCGACGATTATTTTATCATCAGCTGTCCTTTATGAGATCATCGGGCCGGCATGCGCTAAAGCGGCACTTCGTCTTTCAGGCTCGATACCATCTAACGTAAACAGTACTAAAAATAAAGAACTCCGTACAATCATGTTGTCGGATTCAAAAGTTTGATTTAATTTATAATTTCTAATAGTCAACAAAAAGAAAATCCTTCTTGCTGAATTGAGAAGTTGATGACGACCCAAACCATCAAGAAGGAAGATATCAATCGCTTAATCAGCTCTATTCTTCTTCAAGAAATTGGACAATATTTTTGTGTATGATACCTTCCTGTGAAAAGTCGATTTCATCGATTGAAATAACGAATTTCGGATAAGAATCTTGTACCCGTCGGTAAACACTGAACTCTCGTTCACGGGTTTTTTGTGAATCTAACAAGTAAGCAACTTGATAGTATTCTCGTTGATCATTCTTAGAAGCAACAAAATCGATTTCGAACTGATCAACTTTTCCGATATAGACCTGATATCCTCGTCTGATAAGTTCAATAAAGACGATATTTTCTAAAATTAGTTCAATTGAATTCGAGTTTCTACCTACCATTGCTTCTCTAAACCCATGATCTGCAATGAAATATTTTTCTTCTGTTTTTAATACCGCCTTTCCAATGACATCTTGCCGAGATGCTTTATAAATCAAGAAAGCACTTGTAAGAATCGTGATATAGTGTAAAACAGTGTCAACAGTGGCTGTGATGTGTTGAGATTTTAGATATTTTGATATGGATAATGCCGAAAAAGTCTGGGAAGTATTGGCACAAAGATACACAATAAGTTTTTCTAATACAACCGTGTTGCGTATTCCATATCTCTGTATGACATCCTGCAAAACGGCCGATTGAAAACTATCTCGTAAAACGGTCATCGAAGTTTCATAATCAAGATCAAAAACAGAGATAGAAGGTAACCCACCAAAGACAACGTAATCCATGAACGTAGCTTTTGGATGAACTTGGATGAATTCTTTATATGAAAATGGATGGACTAAAATCTCTATGTAGCGACCCGCTAAATAAGTTGATAGATCTGAAGAAAGCAGATCAGCATTAGAACCAGTGATATAGAGATCGAATTTATTCAAAGCATGAAAGCCATTTACGGCTTTTTCCCATTCTGTAACTCGACCGATCTCATCTAAAAAAATATAGATGGGGCCACTTTTATTTTTTGCCCAGTCTAACACATAGGTAGTAAGTTCATGATAGTTGCTTAGTTGAAAGTACTCAGGTAACTCAAAATTCAGTTTCAGGATATGTTCTCTATCTACACCTTGTTGAAGTAACTCTTGAATAAAGAGCTCCAATAGGACGGATTTACCTGAACGCCTAAGACCGGTAATAATTTTAATAAACGGTTTTTCTTTATATTTGTTTAGTAGATTTAAATATCTTTCTCTTTTTATCATAGTTATACCTCTATTTCGATTATAAACGAAACATGAGCTGAAATCAATGTTAATTTCGATTATAGTCGAAACTAAAGTCTAATATCAAATATATTTCGACTATAGTCGAAACTGAAAAATCACCAAATAGGATCTTCTGTATCCATGAAGGCAAACAAAAACTACCGGTTAATCAGGTAGTTTTATATTTATTCGGTCGTGTTGAGATGTTTGACGATCTTATGAAGACTTGCATCATATTCATCGTCATTGTGAATATAATCAAGATTAACTTCAAAAACATAGGAAGACTCGGCTGCTTTTTGATAAGCCTGTTCAAACAAGATCAATTGACTATTAAGTGGGGTAGCAACACATTTTTGGATCGCATAGTTCCCTAAAGGATCCAAACTTCGTGCTTTGACATTATCACTCAGACAGACGTTTAAGATATTTTTTAAGTCTTCTTTCGCATGACGATCAAAGATCGGGCAAGCAACCTCAACACGTTTTTCAGTGTTACGTGTCATCATATCGGCTGAAGCTATGTAGATTCGCTCTTCACCATGTTGATGGAAATAATAGATACGTGAGTGTTCAAGGAAACGACCGACGATACTTCGAACGGTAATGTTTTGGGTCTCTCCGATGATTCCCGGAAGGACGCAACAGATCCCACGTACGATCAGTTCTACTTTGACACCGAGCTTGGAAGCTTCAACGAGTTTTTCGATGACGTCTTTATCCGTAAAGGAATTCATCTTCATGATGATATGTCCATCGGAATACTCTTGGTGCAGGATGATCTCTTCTTCGATCAGTTGAAGAAACTTATTTTTAACACCGAAGGGGGAAGCGATGAGGTGTTTATACTCATTAGCTTGGGATAACTGACCAAGTTGTAAGGTATTGAAGAAATGGATTGCATCATTACCAATCTGCCGATTCGCTGTAATGATATTTACATCGGTATATAAGCGTGATGTTTTTTCGTTATAGTTACCCGAAGATACATGGGTAAGGGTCTGCGTAACATTACCTTCTTTTCGCAAGATCAACATGATCTTGGAATGAACCTTGTAATGTTCAACACCGTAGAGAACTTTACATCCTGCTTCTTCAAGTTTATCAGACCATTCGATATTGTGTTCTTCATCGAAACGCGCTTTTAGTTCCAAAGCAACAACAACTTCCTTACCGTTTTCTGCCGCTTCAATCAGGGCTCCGATAATCTTGCTTTCACTGGCGACACGATATAACGCGATCTTGATCGCTGCTACTTTTGGATCAACTGCTGCTTCTTGTAAAAGACGTATAACAGGCATGGTTGAATCAAATGGATATGAAACAAAGATATCATGTTGAAGGGCTTGTTCAATGACACTTTCTTCAGCGTTGATATAGGGAGATAACTGGGCAATGAGCGCTGGATAAAACAACTCGGAGTATTTTTTATCGTGCAAGCCTTCTTCCAATTTATTGATGTAGTCGAAACTTAAGGGGGTATGTAAGACAAAGACTTGTTTAGCGATCAATTTCAATCTCTTACGCAATAGACTCGCAAATTCAGTGGTGATCTTACCAGACAGTTCCAAACGAACCGGACGCAGTTTTGATCTTTTTTTGATCAACTTCTTCATGAATTCACGATAATCGTTATCTTCATCATAGAAGGCTTCTTCCGCATCCAAATCTGCATTGCGGGTAACACGTGCGATAACCCGGTCTTCGATCTCGATATTACGGAATACCCGCTGTGCATACATCAGGATTAACTCTTCTAACAGGATATATTTGGTACTTTTTCCTGCAGGGACAAAGACTAAAGTAGGTAAAAATTGTTTATTGATCGGGATGATGCCTAAACTTTTTTTCTCTTTGTGTTTCAACAACACCGCAATGTAACATTGTTTATTGATCAAATGCGGAAATGGATGCTTATTATCGATGATGTGCGGAGACATTAAAGGTGCAATCTCAGTATCGAAATACGTCTTGAGAAACCCCTTTTCCGCAACAGTCAACGACTCAGCATTCAAATGTCGCAGTCCTTGTTTACGTAGATCTTCCGTGATTGCGCGAAAGGCTTTATCGCGATTCGGAAGTGATTTACGGGTCTCACGGTAGATCGCATCTAATTGTTGTCGCACTGTCATATGGGTCTTATTATCAACTTCAGGATTATCCAACAAGGCTTGGTCAAATAAACTACCTACTCGTACCATGTAGAACTCATCCAAGTTACTGGCTACGATACTTAAAAAACGCAGTCGTTCAAACAGCGGATTTCCGGTATTGTTGGCTTCTTCGAGGACACGTTGATTAAATTTCAACCAACTAAGTTCACGATTTACATAGATAGCTTCCATCATTTACTCCTTCGTTAACACACGGTTAAACAAATAACCTTCTCGTACGCCATATCTCGATAGAATAAAGTTCTTGGCTTTTAGATTTCGAGCGATCTCATCCATGATCATGGATCCCGGTAAAGCGGTCGTTAAACGATCGGGAACTGCCTTTAGTAAGAGCTTCACACCGGCCGATTTCTTGCCTTCGGTCATCATCGATGTATGAGAAATCTCCGATGTCGGGATGATCGTATCATAGATACCTTCTTCGATGCCGGTCTGAGCCAGATAGATTTTAAGAATAGCCCGCGCAGAACCACCGATACCAATTAGATTATCAACATTTAACTTGGTCAGCCAGTCGACCTGAGCCAATTGCTTTTGGATGTCGGCTCGCATTTTTTCGTGTTCTTTGGCGGTTGGGACGATATTCTTGATGTGTTTCAGATACATATTCAAACTCCCCATCGGAAGTGAAATATGGTTGATTGGGACTCCATTCGCAAAATACGTGATTTCGGTCGAACCTCCGCCGATATCGACACTGACACCCTTGCGCGGGAGTATCGTTGATCGTTTCGCACCATCAAATCCAAAGAGCGCTTCTTCTTCGCCACTCAACAAATCGATTTTTAATTTAAGGTCTTTTTCTACCGACTCGCGTGCTTGTTTACCATTGGTGATATTACGTAATGAGGCGGTCGCAAAGATACGGAGATCATCCACATCGAAGGCTTGGGCAATCATGACCAATTCACGCAGTGAGAGATAAACAGCCTTGATGCCGACATCACTCAACATTCCGTCTTCAACATAACTGATGGCTCGTGTTTCTTTTTTTACGTTATAGATTTTCTGCAGGCTGCCACCTTCCCATTTATAAATAACGAGACGAATGGTATTGGACCCAAGATCGATGATTCCAATTTTCATAAGGATTCTCCCCAACAAGAACTCATGTTGTTTTCTTTATTTTATCATATTTCGTCCGTATGAACGAAATGATTCTTCATAAGTATAAGGATCAGATAAGCGATAAACATCCCACTGCATAGACCTGCGAGGTCGATCATCGAATCAACAAGGGATCCATATCTTCCACTGATAAAGTGTTGAAGCAGCTCATCTAAAAACGGAATAGCCAAACTAACCATAAAGTAATATCTGAATTTTTTAAAGTGGACAATATTGGTATAAGTGATCACTCCGAGAATCGCATACTCACTGAAATGAGCCGTCTTGCGAACCAGAAAAGTGACATCATTTAAAGATAGATGGAACCCAACTGATTTAGTTAGGGTCAACACATTTTGCGCGAGCCATCCGCTGCTTACACTCGATACGTCACCGGACTGCAGCGAAAACGAAAAAATGATGATAATCCAGAGTACTTGGAGCAGAATCGATGAATAGTTGAAGTGTTTTAGGTTCATTTTTAGCTCCTTTGGGACGCTTGTCGGGGGTGGCGGCCAACTGCGTTCAATGGTATAATATCACCGTAGCGGGGGTGATAACCATGAAATTTAAACAAATCGCAAAAGATATGAGCTTGGTTGTCATCGGAAACTTTATTTTGGCCGCTGCCGTCGGTATTTTTATCTTACCTTATAATATCCTTTCGGGTGGAGTTGCCGGTATTGCCGTCGAACTCGCTCCGATCACAAATATCCCGGCCGAAGTTTGGATCAATATCCTGATCATCGGTCTTTTTATCGTCGGTTCTTTGTTTCTTGGACGCAAGTTTGCGTTTCATACCGCCACCAGTTCATTTATCTATCCGATCTTTCTGACATATATTTCATCTTGTCATATCACAACGAACATCGATCCGATGTTGGCGAGCCTGTATGGTGGACTATTGGCAGGTATCGGAGTCGGTTGCGTCTTTCGGACCGGAGCGAGTACCGGCGGTATGGATGTACCTCCGCTTGTCATCAATAAATATACCGGGATTGCAGTATCTAAATTGGTATTAGCCGTCGATGCGATCACGGTCACTTTAGGGTTTTTTGTTTTCGGACTGGAACCCGTCTTGATTGGGTTTATTTCTGTATGGGCATGTTCTTTCGCGTTGGATAAAGTACTCTTGTTTGGTGCCGAAGATTCCAAGAGTGTTATGATCATCTCCAATTATTATCCGGAGATCATCCAAGCAATTCATGATAAATTAGATCGCGGTACCACAGTCCTGGATGGACATGGTGGATTTACCGGTGATGACAGACAAGTGATCCTGTCGGTTATCTTGAAAAATCAGTATTCGGAACTGACAAAATTGGTGAGTAATATCGATAAAGATGCCTTCATGATCGTGACCGAAGCCTATGAAGTGAAGGGTAACGGATTCTCGTTTGATTATAAAGTTTAAAAAAGGGTAGAGTATGTGAATTTGATTTTTTGCCTCTAGGTGGTTATCGTTTTGGTGAACTATGTTATAATTGAAAAAGATTGGATGTGACCCTATGCTGAAATTAAAAGAAGTCTCCAAAACTTACGACAACGGCGTTAACGCATTGTATAACGTCAATCTGTTAATTGAACAGGGAGAATTCGTCTATATCATCGGTCCGACCGGATCGGGGAAATCTACCCTCATTAAATTATTGGATGCCGAAGAAAAACCGACCAAAGGGTTGGTTGAAGTCACCGGAATTAATATCGGTAAGCTTCGTTCAGGGAAAATCCCAATGTATCGTCGCAATATTGGCGTCGTATTTCAGGATTTCAGACTGTTGGAACGCAAGACCGTTTTTGAAAATGTATATTTCGCACTAGAGGTTACAAACATGCCGCAACTCAAAGCACGGCAACGTGTTCGCGAAGTATTGGCCTTGGTTGACTTAAGTGATAAAGCCAATGAATTTCCGCGTAATCTATCCGGTGGGCAACAACAACGTACAGCGATCGCTCGTGCGATTGCGAATCGACCAAAGATACTGATCGCCGATGAACCCACCGGTAATCTGGATCCCGCCAAATCAGCGGATATCGTGCAACTGCTTGAAAAAATCAATCGTGAAGAAAAAACGACCATCTTGATGGTTACCCATGATATCGGTATGGTGAACACTTACCGTAAACGGACGATCGCACTTCAAGACGGGCATATCGTCGCCGATCTGACTGAAGGAGGGTACATTTAATGCATAGAATTACCCGCCATATCAAAGAGGGGTTCGTCGGTATCATCCGTCACGGAGCGATGTCACTCTCTTCGGTAACAGCTGTAACACTCACCTTGTTGCTGGTTTCAATGTTTTTGTTGTTAACGCTGAATCTTCAGCAAATCACCAGGAGTGTCGAAAACAGTGTACAGATCCACGTTAAAATAAACGCAGATGTCACCGATATGAATGCGATCCTGGAAATGGAATCGCAGATCACTAAAATCATCGGAGTTACGGCTGTAACCTATTCAGATAAAAATAAAGAATTGGATAGCTTTATCTTAGCTTTCGGTGAAGATGGAAAGATCTTCGAAATGTATCGCGGAGAATCCAATCCACTTCGAAATGCTTTTCTGGTTGATGTTTCAAGAGGAGCAGATCTACCGCTGGTCGCTGATATCATTAGTAAGATGAAAGGAATCGAAAGCGCTAATTACGGCGGAGAAAATACCGTTAAACTTGTCAGTTTACTTAATAGTGTTCGTAACGGTGGTTTGATCCTCGTTAGTTTTCTATCATTCCTTGCGATCTTCTTGATTGCCAATACGATCAAAATAACAATCTATTCGCGTAATACCGAAATCACAATCATGCGTACGATTGGAGCATCAAATAACTTTATTCGTGCACCCTATCTGATCGAAGGTGTTATTATCGGACTCTTAGGTTCGATCGTTCCGGTCATTGCGACAATAACCGGCTATATGTATCTTTATAAATCAATGGGCGGCGTATTGGTATCTAATCTCTTTACCCTTCATGCCGTATTTCCGTTTGTCTACCAAATCAGTGCAGTCTTGGTTACAATCGCAGTTCTGGTCGGTCTTTTCGGAAGTTTCATTTCCGTAACACGATACTTGAGGTGGTCACGATGAAAAAACGTTTAGTTGTTTTCTTAACAGTCATGGTCATGACCTTGTCAATGATCACCGGTGTCACTGCCGTTAACTATGATTTCCCCAACAATGAGGCGTATTATTCATCTCTTTGTTCTTCGTCTGCGGCTTCGCAAAATCGAACAGCGTGTTTAGCGTACCAACAATACGTGAATCAGAAAGTCGGCGATGCGCAAAAGAATCTGGATGCGATTAAAAAAGGAATTGCGGATGCGAAAGCCAATATAGCGGTGTATGCGCAACAAATCTCCAGTTATGAAGCTCAGATCGCTGTTTTAGAGACCGATATCGCTGCCCTTCAAGAATCCATCACCCGTACAGAAGCGAACATCGGTGTATTAAACGTCCAAATTACGACTCGTCAAACAAACATTGATAATATAAATGCCTCCATTAAAGAACGCATGGTCGCCATGCAATCATTCATGACCTTAAATGGTTATGTCGATTTCGTTATGGGAGCCAATAGTTTCACCGATCTGATTCGACGTGTCGAGGGGATCAGTGATATCACTGCGTATGATGAAGAACAAATGAAACTTCTGACAGAACAAGTGGCCCTCTTAAATTCCGATAAAGCTGAAGTGGAACGTGAAAAAGAAGGATTACTTGTTAATAAAGCAAATGTCGAGACGAATAAAGCGACAGCAGTGGGACTTAAAGCGACGGTTCAAACTATTTTAGCGCAATTCAGAACGCAAGAAGCCGAACTTGAAGCCCAACAGAATCGAGTCGCTGCTGATTTAAGTGCGACGCAAAACAAATTGAAAGCTATTTCCCAGGCAATGAATTCAATCATACCTTCTGCCGGTTGGATATCTCCGATCTCTAGCGGATTCAGAATATCAGCCGGAGTTTGGTATTATTCAGGAACGTCTAGTATCCATTTGGGTGTTGATTTTGCGGCATCGGTGGGAACGAACGTTATGGCTGTGGCGAATGGTGTTGTCGTATACAGTGCCAATGCCTGTCCTACTTACGGTTATCTTGGTAATACCTGTGGATCACCGGGAAGCGGCGGCGGCGGGAATCAAGTCTATCTCTTCGTTTCCGTTAATAATAGATCCTATGCGGTCAAATATCTCCATTTTGAACGGAATTCAGTCATCTCAATGGGTAAGATCGTCAATGCCGGTGATGTGATCGGTAGAATCGGTTCATCAGGAAACTCGAGTGGACCTCATACCCATGTGGAAGTGATCTATTTGGGAACGAATACCGTGAGTTACTATGCGACTCGTTGGAATGGTGACTTTGCCTTCGGTACCGGTTGGAGTTCGGATGCGCTTAATTATCGTTGTTCTGTGCGGGCAGGTGCACCTTGCCGCGAGAATCCGTTATCGATCTTCGGCGTTGTCGTCGGAAGATCTTACTAATCGATGTCGACGATCCAATTGGGTCGTCTTTTTTTTGCTTTTCACCGTTCGTTAGGCAGAAGACTCCACTTAAAAAACATCACTAAGAATACAAGTTCACCTAAAGATGATTCATCGGATGGCTAATTTTGTGCTAAACTTTGAGTACAGGAGAACCTTTATGAAACCATTTATTCTCACTACTCATCATACAAGTTATCTATTCAACTGCTTGCCCTCCGGTCATCTTGAACACCTTTATTACGGAGCTAAGATCGATGTCGACAAGATCGATTTTCTCAGTGAGAAGATGCCTTTCCCAAGTGGACTTCTGTACAATGAAAAACAGCCAATCAGTCTCGAAGATCTTCCATTGGAATTCTCAACCCTATATAAAGGAGATCTGCGAGAACCGATGATCGAGATCGAATCTGCAGATGGATGTCCGATCTGTGACTTTGTGTATGTGTCACATAAAGAAATCAGTCATAAAACAAGTTTACTTCAACTTCCTTCCTCCTTTGAAGCAGACTACGCACTGGAAATCGAACTAGAAGATAAGGTAGCCGGACTAAAGTTATTTCTGATCTACAGTGTCTTTAGTGAAACGGACGTGATCGTACGTTCCAGTCGTCTTGAAAATATCGGCTCGAATGAAGTTCGGGTACGGCGACTCATGAGTGCCCAGTTGGACTTCAGTGACCACGACTATATCATGCGTACCTTTGATGGTCATTGGGCGCGTGAACGAACAGCCCATGAAAAACCAGTTGTTAGCGGCATCATGATCAACGATGCCAAAGCAGGAATATCGTCAAATCGCCATAATCCGTTGGTGATCTTTCGCCGTCCTGAATGTGATGATCGAGCCGGTGAATGTTTTGCGCTCAATCTAATCTACAGTGGTAACCATTGTACAAGCGTCGAAGTGAATTCATATGAGAAGATGCATATTGTAAGCGGCATTAATCCTTCCGGATTCTCACTCAACGTAAAACCGGGTGAATCAATGGAATCTCCTGAAAGTGTCCTTTGTTACTCGGATGAAGGACTCAATGTACTCAGTCAGCGCATGCATCGTTTTATCAATCAACATATCATTCCTCCTCGTTGGCAACACAAAGTAAGACCGATCCTCATCAATAGTTGGGAAGCAACATATTTCCGATTCAACCAAGCTAAACTGTTGAAATTGGCGAAAGAAGCTAAAAATGTCGGAATCGAGTTATTTGTGTTGGATGATGGATGGTTCGGGAAACGCAACAACGATACAATGGGATTGGGTGACTGGATTGTCAATTCAAAAAAATTACCGAACGGAATCGTCGGTTTGTCCGAAAAAATCCATGAAATGGGTATGCAATTTGGATTATGGGTCGAACCGGAGATGGTCAATCCGAATAGTGATCTATATCGAGCTCACCCTGAGTGGGCAATTCAGGTAAAAGACCGGACACCGTCGATGGGCCGTCACCAACTGATCTTAGATCTGAGTTTAACGGAGGTTCAAGATTTTTTGATCACAACGATGAGTCGCGTTTTCTCGGAAGGGAAAATCGACTATATAAAATGGGATTTCAACCGTATCTTTTCCGATCCGCGAGATACTTCCCAACAGTTTCTTTATATGCGGGGACTTTATCGTGTCCTAGATGCCTTAACAAGTTCTTTCCCCGATATCTTGTTTGAGAGTTGTGCATCCGGTGGTAATCGTTTTGATTTAGGGATGCTGGCATATATGCCGCAAACATGGACCAGTGATAATACCGATGCATTGAGCCGTACAGTGATCCAAGATTCAACATCGCAGGGATATCCGTTATCAACGATGGCAGCCCATGTATCTTCGGTTCCGAATCATCAGACACAACGAGTAACACCGCTTGAAACGAGATTTCAAGTCGCTTGTTTCGGACTTCTGGGTTATGAACTGAACCTGAGTGAACTCGGGACAACCGAACGTAAAGTGATCGCTGATCAAATCTCCTTCTATAAAGAGTATCGCGAATTATTTCAATTCGGGACATTCTATCGTTTATCGATGAATCGCCAAACGAATCTAGTTGATTGGATGGTCGTTTCTCTCGATAAGAAGCAAGCGATCTTGATGCATTTCCAAGATCGAGCTGTAGCTAATCCATTTACCCAAACGATTCGCACACAAGGCTTAGATCCGCATCAACTTTACGAATTGACCAATCGCACGTTTGCGATCGATCTACATGAATTTGGTGATCTGATCAATCAAGTCAGTCCGATCCATATCAAAAAAGATTCATTGGTTCATGATGTCGTCAGTAAATTCATGCCGTTGAAGACAGAAATTGAACATGAGTTTGTGTATGGTAGTGCTATGAATCATGCGGGAATGAAACTTAAACAGTCAAATGTGGGTGGATTGAATGATGAACTGCGTATCTTTGGGGATACCGCATCACGTTTATATATTTTCAAAGCCGTAGAGAAAGATGAAATCAAAATGAAACATGAGTCATAACAGGCCCAAATGACCTGTTCAGACTGCGCTCAGGTAGCGTTAATCAAGTGGACTGTGGTAAAATAAATACATTGTGAGGTGGTCATCGTGGAAGAAAAGAAAATTCACGTTAAATTAGAAAAACATTTGTGGCCGGATGAAATTAGGGCGAAGCGAAAGAAAAACTGGCAACGCGGTTTTTTGATCGTGTCGTTGGTTTTAGTTTTTACGTTTGGATGGGTCGTCGGACAATCGTTTGGAACGTCAACACCGGTAACCGGGTCATCAACGCTTAGTCGCCTTGAAGCCGTATATGAAATCATGAAGAATGATTGGTATTTCGGCAAAAAAATAACGAATAACGATCAAAAACTGATCGATGATGCGATCGCCGGTATGATCGCCGGTGGCGGCGACATCCATAGCTCGTTTATGACCAAAGAAGAACTAGCGTCCTTTACAGGTTCCATCGATATGGGATTTGTGGGAATCGGCGTTCAATACTATGACAGTAATGGAACCTATATTATCGAAAAAGTCTTTGTTGATTCACCGGCCGCAAAAGCGGGTGTCCAAGCAGGCGATATCATCTATAAAGTAGATGGTACATTGATGGAAGGAATCGGAACCGAAGGCTTGGCAGCTAAAGTCAAAGGTGCAGTTGGAACGACTGTCAGTATCGACTTTATTCGTGACGGAGCGACCGTTCACTTGAATATCGTCCGCGGTGCTGTTCAAAATTCAGCTTATGGCTATATGTTGGATACAACGACGGCCTATCTGGAAATCTATCAATTCGGCAGTACGACGGATCAAGAAGTCCTTAAATACCTGACCACATTTAAAACAGCCGGTGCCACGAAGATCATCCTAGATCTACGTGATAACGGGGGTGGTTATCTTTCTGCGCTTGAATCGATCGGCAGTATGTTTGTCCCTGCAGGTCAGCTACTGATCCAGCAAGAAAAACGTGATGGGACGATTGAAACCAGTAAATCGACCGGGAAAGTCGTCATCAATTTCAGTAAGATCGTTGTGTTAGTCAACCAAAATACGGCATCTGCCGCTGAAGTATTAACAGCTGCACTGCGAGAAGATATCGGTGCGATCGTTGTCGGTACTACCACGTATGGTAAGGGAACAGTTCAAGTTTCCCGTGTCTTCAGTGATGGAAGTGCCCTAAAATATACGATTGCTCAATGGCTGAGTCCAAAAGGTAATTTGATCGACGGAATCGGTATCGTACCGGATAACGTTATCGATGTTCATAAAGTGTTGTATACGAAGTTCGTTAAACTAGCAGATGGAATCACGGTTAAATCCGATTCCGTCAATGAAGCGGTAAAAGATGTTCAGTTAGCCCTTGATTTTCTCGGTTATAAAGTCGATCGGACCGATGGTTACTTTTCAACTTCTACCTTAGTTGCGCTAAAAGCCTACCAATCCGAGCACGAGTTAAGTGTTACCGGAGAGATCACCAACGACCTCTTAAGTACACTTCAATCCAATGTTGTTAAGGTGTGGCACCAAGATCATACCGAAAAAGATGTCCAACTCAAAGAAGCGAAGGCCATCGTAAATGGCTGATCGCTTTATTCTCAAGAGTCCCTATAAACCAACCGGTGATCAGCCTCGTGCGATCGAACAGTTGATTGAAGGACTCAAACAAAACAAAAAAGCACAGGTCCTACTGGGTGCTACCGGTACGGGTAAAACCTTCACAGTCTCCAACGTCATTGAAGCCGTCAATCGGCCGACGTTGGTTTTTGTGCATAACAAGACCTTGGCCGGACAACTGTATTCAGAGTTCAAAGAACTGTTTCCGCAAAATCGGGTCGAATATTTTGTCTCTAATTTTGATTTCTACCAACCCGAAGCTTATTTACCTAAATCCGATACCTACATCGAAAAAACAGCTATGATCAATGAAGAACTGGATATGTTGCGGATGGCAGCCCTCAATTCCATCATGGAACGCCGTGATACCATCATTGTTGCGTCAGTGGCCTGTATCTATGCCTCTTCCGATCCGGAACTCTATCGCAACATGTTTTTTACGTTGAGAGTCGGCGAAACCATCAAACGTAAAGAATTATTGATGAAATTGGTCGAACGTCAATACAAACGCAATGACATCGATCAGAAACGCGGAACTTTTAGAGTTCATGGTGATGTGATCGAAGTATCGTTGGGCTATACCGATCAGTTTAACTTACGGATCGAGATGTTTGATGACTTAGTCGAGCGTTTGACGGAAGTTGACCCCGTCACCGGTAAGATACAGAATGCTTATTCTGTGTATAATGTATTTCCGGCCGATGAATATGCGCGTCCCAAAGAACAGATGCTGAAAGCATGCGAAACGATTGAAGCCCAATTGGAAGTTCGCTTGAAAGAATTAGAAAGCGAAGGAAAACTAGTAGAGAAGCAACGTCTCGAACAGCGAACCCGCTATGATTTAGAAGCCCTTCGTGAATTCGGAATGTGTTCAGGTATCGAAAACTATTCAGCGATGATCGATGGTCGTGCACCGGGTCAACGTCCCTATAACTTGTTTGATTACTTCCCGAAAGATTTCCTGTTGGTGATCGACGAAAGTCACGCCAGTATTCCGCAAGTACGCGGTATGTATAATGGTGATCGTGCCCGTAAAACAACCCTAGTTCAATATGGATTTCGTTTACCAAGTGCATTGGATAATCGACCGATGCGTTTCGATGAATTCGAAGAAATGATCAATCAAGTGATTTTCGTATCCGCAACACCCGGTAATTATGAAACCGAACTCACTCATGGCGAGATCGTCGAACAGATTATACGACCGACCGGTCTATTGGATCCGATCATCGAAGTGCGTCCTTCACGCGGTCAAATCGATGATCTGATGGATGAAATCAAAGCCAGAATCACCGTGAACGAACGAGTATTGATCACAACCTTGACCGTTAAGATGGCTGAAGAACTGACAGCTTATCTCAAACGTCTCAACTTTAAAGTTTCGTATCTTCATCACGAAACACTAACACTCGAACGGATCGAGATTCTGCGTGATCTGCGTAAAGGAAAATATGATGTCTTAGTCGGAATCAACTTACTTCGCGAAGGGCTGGATCTTCCTGAAGTTTCACTCGTAGCGATCTTAGATGCCGATAAAGAAGGTTTCCTGCGTTCCGAACGATCACTGATCCAAACGATCGGCCGGGCAGCACGTAACTCTAACGGTAAAGTCATCATGTATGCGGATAAGATGACGGATTCGATGATCAAAGCCATCAGTGAGACCGATCGCCGTCGTGCAATCCAAAAAGCCTATAATATCGAACACGGAATTACTCCGACGACAATCGTAAAAGAGATCCATGACGCTATTCGCGGCAAGGAAACACAAGAAATGGCAAACAAGT
The DNA here is from genome assembly GCA_038204785.1 of Erysipelotrichales bacterium. Classification (GTDB taxonomy): domain Bacteria; phylum Bacillota_I; class Bacilli_A; order Erysipelotrichales; family Erysipelotrichaceae; genus GWE2-51-13. Next base: position 41,308 of record JBBRCP010000001.1, on the reverse strand, counting down.
TTATTAAGAAAAAAGCCAAATCGACCCAGAAAGAACGCGATACCCTTATTATGGGTCTTGAGAAAGAGATGCATGATGCGGCGAAGGTCCTCGATTTCGAACGAGCAGCCGAACTACGTGACATTATTCTTGAACTCAAGTCACAAGGATAGTTTCACTTGAAAATAATTCATGTAACAGGGCGATTTTGTGTGTCGACCCGCAAACAGTAGTGTATAATAGGAACATCAGAGAAGAGGTACAGCCATGAATCAAGATTATATCGTTATTAAAGGTGCCCGTGAGAACAATCTAAAAAATATTGATATCACGATTCCGCGCAATCAACTGGTCATCATGACCGGTCTTTCCGGTTCGGGTAAAACATCGTTGGCGTTTGACACGATCTACGCTGAAGGACAACGCCGTTATGTGGAGTCCCTCAGTTCATATGCGCGTCAATTTTTAGGTAACACCGAAAAACCGGATGTGGACCTGATCGAAGGTTTATCACCTTCAATCTCCATTGACCAAAAAACAACTTCAAACAATCCCCGTTCAACCGTGGGAACAGTGACTGAAATCTATGATTATCTGCGTTTATTGTATGCGCGAGTCGGGACACCTTATTGTCCGATCCATCATGAACCGATCGTTTCTCAGACCATCAAACAGATGGTCGACCGCGTGATGAGTTATGCGGAGGGCACTCGTTTGACGATCATGGCCCCGGTCATTCGGCGCACAAAAGGTACACATAAAGATCGTCTTGAGAAATTACGTAAAGATGGTTATATCCGTGTTCGAATCGACGGTGATACGCGGATGATCGAAGAAGAGATCGTTCTTGAGAAAAACAAAAATCATGACATCGACGTCATCGTCGATCGGATCATCAAACAAGACGATAGTTCTTCGCGTCTTCATGATTCACTGGAAGTCGTCCTTAAACTGGCGGATGGACTCGCAATCGTGAATGCGGGTGAGGAAGATCTGTTGTTTTCAAGTAATTATGCGTGTACGAAATGCGGATTCTCGATTCCGGTATTGGAACCCCGACTCTTCAGTTTCAACAGCCCGCTTGGCGCTTGCGCGGAGTGTAAAGGGTTGGGTGTTACCCAGTCTGTCGATGTCGATTACTTAATCCCCGATAAAAACAAAAGTATCCGCCAAGGCGGAATCATTTATTATAAGAATATTGTCGAATCCGAAAACATCGAATGGCAGAATTTCAAAACACTCTTGGATCACTACCATATTCCGGTCACGAAACCCATCAAGGAGTTTACCCCTCGAGAACTGGATATTGTGCTTCATGGGTCGAAAGAACCGATCAGTTATTCAATCGCATCTCGGTCAGGGAATTCTTATTCGAAAAGTGATTACATCGAAGGAGTAAAGACTCTGATCGAACGTCGTTTCGTCGAGACATCAAGCCAACAGGCGCGTGAGTGGTATCAGACCTTTATGGCTGAATCACCCTGTCCGGTATGTTTGGGCAACCGTCTTAATGAGATGGCACTGAGCGTTCAGGTGGGTCCGAAGAACATCAATGAATGGACACGTATGAGCGTAAAGAACGCTCTTGCTTATATGGATACAATCGAACTTGGACAGATGCAACGGGAGATCGCACGTTTGGTACTCAAAGAGATCCGTGAACGATTGACTTTCCTCAAGGATGTCGGACTCGAATACCTGACGTTAGATCGGATTGCCGGATCGCTCTCGGGCGGTGAAGCACAAAGAATCCGATTAGCCACACAAATTGGTTCACGACTGACCGGTGTTTTATATGTCTTGGATGAACCATCGATCGGACTGCATCAACGGGATAACGCTAAATTAATCAATACACTTAAATCGATGCGTGATCTTGGGAACTCTTTGATTGTCGTTGAACATGACGAAGAAACCATGATGGCATCTGATTGGATCGTAGATATCGGTCCGGGTGCCGGTGAACACGGCGGCGAAGTGGTCGCTAATGGAACACCGCAAGAAATCATGGACAATCCCAATTCGATCACCGGCTTGTATCTTTCCGGTAAGTTAAGTAATCCGGTTCCCGCAAGCCGACGCAGCGGTAACGGACAATGCCTAAAGATCGTCAATGCGCGTGAAAACAATCTAAAAAATATGACGGTATCCATTCCGTTGGGCACCTTCACGGTCGTGACAGGTGTCAGTGGAAGCGGGAAATCAACACTGATCAATGAAGTGTTGGGCAAGGGATTGATTCAGTATCTGGGGAAACCGCGTGTCAAACCGGGTTTACATGATCGTATCGAAGGAATGGAATTCGTTGATAAATTGATTGAGATCGATCAGGGACCGATCGGTCGTACACCCCGTTCGAACCCAGTCACATATACCGGTGTGTTTGACGATATTCGTGATCTCTTCACGATGACGCCACTTGCGAAAGTAAAAGGTTACGACAAAGGTCGCTTCTCCTTCAACGTTCGCGGGGGGCGTTGCGAGATGTGTCAAGGAGATGGTGTAAAACGGATTTCTATGCATTTTTTACCGGATGTCTATGTCCCGTGTGAAGAATGCGGTGGGAAACGGTATAATCAAGAAACCCTTGAAGTCACGTATAAAGGTAAAAATATCTATGAAGTGTTGGAGATGACAGTTGAAGAGGGAATCGAGTTCTTCAGTGCCATCACCAAGATCAGCCATCGCTTACAGACGCTGTTTGATGTTGGATTAGGCTATATCAAACTGGGTCAGTCATCCACGACCCTGTCCGGCGGTGAAGCGCAACGTGTAAAACTAGCGAGTGAACTTCAACGTAAAGCGACCGGTAAGACAGTCTTCATCTTGGATGAACCGACGACCGGCTTGCATAGTTACGATGTTGGGAAACTCTTATTGGTGCTACAACGGATCGTCGATAATGGGGATACTGTTATCGTCATCGAACATAATCTGGATATCATCAAAAGTGCCGACTGTGTGATCGATCTTGGACCTGAAGGCGGCGATGAGGGGGGGATCTTACTCCAAGTCGGAACTCCTGAACAAGTCGCTAAAAATAAGCAGAGCTATACCGGACAGTACTTAAAAACAGTACTGACGAAGAGGTAAAACCATGGAACTAGAAAATAAAGCAACGATTCGTGATTTAAAAGCCTATTTCGATTTTAAACAGATCACCGGTAATGATGACTCACTCAATCGTTGGGTCGTCGTTCCGGATATCAACCGACCCGGTTTAGAATTGACCGGCTTCTACAAGCACACGGAACCCAAACGAATCGTCATTTTAGGGAATAAAGAAATGTCGTATATCCGGACGCAAGATGATGAAACGCTGCGCGAACGATTTGACCATATGACCGATGAATGGACACCGGCGATTGTGATCTCAAAAGATCAAGAAGTTCCGCCGATCCTTAAAGAGATCGCCGAATATAAAAACTTTCCGATTCTGATCTCTCCCAATCCTACCTATCGACTGATGGTTGATATTATCAGTTACCTTGACGAACAATTAGCTCCGGCTGATAATATTCATGGTGTTCTGATGAGTGTTTATGGAAAAGGGGTATTGATCACCGGTCACAGCGGAATGGGAAAAAGCGAAATTTCGTTAGAACTTATACGCAAAGGTCATATCTTGGTGGCAGATGATCGAGTCGATGTGGTACGTATCCATAATACGATCTTCGGTCATGCCCCGGAACTACTCAAAGGGATGTTGGAAATCCGCGGTATCGGGATCATCGATGTCTCCAAAATGTTTGGGGCCAGTGCGCTCTTGGATCGCAGTCAAGTAGATTTCGTGGTTCAACTCGAAAAATGGGATGACAGTAAGGAATATTCACGACTGGGAATCGAAGATGAAGCCGAAATGACGATCCTCGAGATACAAGTACCAAAACTATTGTTTCCGGTCAAAGAAGGTCGCAATATGGCGGTGTTGATCGAATCTGCAGTGACTGATTTCACCTTGAAAAAGATGGGCATCAACAGTGCTAAAGAATTTGAGAAAAAAGTATATGACTTCATTCAGAAGCAGAATCAATAGGAGGTTCTATGAAATTATTTCCAGACATTTCAACGTTTATCATACTCGGTCCGATCGCAATCAAGTGGTATGCGATCCTGATTCTTACCGGTGCATTTGCGGCTTATCTGCTTAGTTTACGCAATATCAAAAAAATGGGTTATCCCGGTGAACTGGTAGATGATTTCTTCTTTGGCGCACTACTCAGCGGTGTTGTCGGTTCACGAATCTGGTATGTGTTGTTTTTCGACCTCAAGTATTTTATCGCCAATCCGCTTCAAATCTTTGCGACCTGGCAAGGCGGTTTGGCAATTCAGGGCGGCTTGGTTGCCGGTGTGATCTTTGCGGCCTGGTTCTGCCATCGCCACAAGTTGAATTTCTTTCGTTTTGCGGATGCGATCGTCCCTAATATCCTGATTGCGCAAGCCGTCGGACGCTGGGGCAACTTTCTGAATCAAGAAGCCTTCGGAGGAGTTGTCAACGAAAGTTATTACAAGTATTTTCCGGCGTTTATCAAGCGTATCATGTATATTGATAATGCTTACCGGGTTCCGACCTTTCTCTATGAAAGTGTTCTCAATGTGTTGGGATTCTTCCTCATCGTGATCGCTATCAAACGTTTCAGTAAACCAAAACGCGGTGATCTGGCGTATGCCTATCTGATGTGGTATGGAATTACGCGGTTTTGGGTTGAAGGTCTGCGTACTGACAGCTTAATGTTTATGGGACTGCGCATGGCGCAAGTCACATCCGTCGTCTTCGTTCTACTCGGAATGGCCGGAACATTGGGTCTGTTCCGCAAACTAATCAAAGGTAAAAAACCAGTCATCTTATTTGACTTGGATGGTACATTATTGGATACTGAGAAAGCCATCATAGCGACGTATAAACAACTGATCAGTGAAAAAAGAACCGACTACGAGTTCACCAAACAAGATGAACTCTCAGTGCTGGGGCCAACACTCAAAGAGATGATGCCGAAATTGATTCCGGGAGAAGATCCGGACCTTTTGATTCAACGCTATCGCGAGATCAATAACGAGCTGCACGCAACACATGTCGTACCGGTCGAGGGCGCTAAAGAATTGATCGACGAACTAAAAAAACAAGGATATCCACTCGGAATCGTTTCCAGTAAACTCACGGAAACCGTCCAACTCGGACTAAGCTTGTTTGATATGCAGGATGATTTTAAGGTCATTGTTGGGTATGGGGATGTGTCCAAACACAAACCGGATCCGGAAGGGATCTTCAAAGCATGTCAACTTTTGGGAAGAGGCCATGACGATGTGATTTACGTCGGAGACAGCGATACGGATATACTGGCCGCCCAAAACGCAGCCATCTATTCAGTCGGGTTGATCTTGAATCAAGACCGTAAAGAAAGCTTAGTAAAATCAGCTCCGAATGTGACGATCAACTCTCTTAACGAACTACTGGATGTGCTCAAGGAGGATATTTCATGGACGAAAACTACGACATAATTATCATTGGTGCCGGTCCTGCCGGTATGACTGCCGGCATATATGGAAGCCGAGCCGGACTCAAGGTACTCCTCATCGAAGGCAGTGCCCCCGGTGGTAAACTGGTAAAAACATTTGAACTCGCGAATTGGCCCGGAGAAAAATCCATCAGTGGTGTCGATTTGGCCGTCAATATGTTTGATCAAGTCACCAACCTCGGTGTCGCCTCTGAATTCGTCAATGTAACAAAAGTGGTTGACGAAGGTAAATATAAAAAAGTACTCACAGAAGATGGTCGTGAATTCGTTTCACGCGTCGTGATCGTCGCTACCGGAACCGTTGAAACGCAAATGCATATTCCGCATGAAGAAGAAAATATCGGACGTGGTATCAGTTTCTGTGCCGTTTGTGACGGGGCTTTCTATAAGAATAAAGACGTTATCGTCGTTGGCGGAGGAAACTCTGCGCTTGAAGAATCCATCTATTTAACGCAATTCGCAAAACAGGTGACCATCATGATACGACGTGATGTATTTCGCGGTGCTGAATCCACTCAACACATGGTCATGGAAAACCCCAAGATCAAGATCCTGAAAAAACATATTCCAATCGAAGTGCTGGCGAAAGACAATAAAGTGATCGGCCTGCGTGTCAAGAATGTCGATACCGCTGAAATAAGCGATCTTGCGTGTGACGGAATATTCCCCTATATCGGTGCGAAACCTTCTACGGCCTTTCTGGATGGCTTGGGAATCACAGATGAAGGCGGTTATATCATCGCCAATGAGAAAATGGAAACAGCCATCAAAGGCATCTACGGTGCCGGTGATAATAACGCCAAACAACTGCGTCAGATCGTTACTGCGGTGAGTGACGGAGCGATCGCTGCCCAGAATGCCTTCCATTATATTAAAGAGTCCTGAGAAATCAGGATTTTTTGTTGAATTGATTTACAACTCTTAATAATGGTATGATAACTTCGTTATTAACGCAAAAGGAGACTTACCATGCTAAATATCCTGATCACAGGAGCGAATAGTTATATTGGAATTTCGTTTTCGAACTGGATCGAAAACAACACAAAAGATGTGTCTATATCCACCTTAGAAGTTAAAGGTGACCAGTGGAATAGAGCTTCTTTTACGGGCATCGATACCATCTTCCATGTGGCCGGTATTGCTCATATCAAAGAAACGCGTGATAATGCGGAACTCTACTATCATGTAAATCGCGACCTTGCAGTTCAGCTCGCTGAAAAAGCGAAGCGGGAAGGTGTGAAACAATTTGTCTTCCTAAGTTCAATGAGTGTCTACGGAAAAGAATTCGGTAAGATCGATGAGCGAACTCCGCTGATTCCGACGACGAATTACGGTAAGTCAAAAATGCAGGCAGAGCACTTTATTAACCAAATGGCTGACGAGAATTTCCGTGTCACGATCCTTCGCCCACCGATCATTTATGGACCGGGATGTAAGGGGAACTATCCGCGACTGGCGCAATTGGCACTTAAAACTCCGCTGTTTCCGGACAGTGAAAATCGCCGCAGCATGCTTTATATCGATAACCTCTGTTCGTATGTGTGGGTATTGATCAACGAAAAAAGAAGCGGTCTCTTTCTACCGCAGAATAGCGAATACGTAAATACCGGCGTTATGGTTCAACAGATTGCACTGGCTCATGGGAAAAAGTTGACCCTTACGAAAGGGTTTAACCCCCTGATTCGTCTACTAAAATGGAGTGTTATCGAAAAAGTGTTCGGTAGTCTTTACTATCAGAAAGATACTGAAAATAGAGTTAAATACGCTGAAATCTCGTTTGCTGAATCAATCAAGTTAACTGAAAAAGGTCCCCTATAAAGGGCAAATAAACAAGTTTTAGTGGTAGAATAGCCGACTGTATCGGGTCCAATTCGCATTGTGAAACACCCGGCAGCGTGGTAGAATAATCAAAGAGGTGAAACCATGAACAAGAAACGCATCATTCTGATTACCGGTATGTCGGGCGCAGGGAAAACCAGCACAATGGCCATCCTTGAAGATATGGGCTATCACTGTATTGACCAATTTCCGGTCAAACTTCTCAATGATCTCACTACGATGATTCTGGAAGATTCAGATCCGCGTTATGATCATATCGCACTGGCGACCAGTGTTCGTGACTTTCTCGAATTCAAGAAAGTGTTTAACGGACTGGATATGGATGTAAGAGTGTTGATCCTTGAGGCCAGTAATGAAGAACTACTAAGCCGTTATAAACAAACCAGAAGATCGCATCCGATGTTACTGAGTAACTTAGCGACGACCTTGGATGAAGCGATCCATGTCGAACGAGAGATGTTGAACTCCATCAAAGATACAGCTTTTCTTTCCATCGATACCACTTTTCTTAAAAACAATGAACTTAAATCAAAGATCACACAGTATTTTTCACTGAAGAGTCAACCGACTTTTTCAATCAGTTTTATCTCGTTTGGTTATAAAAACGGAGTACCCATGGATGCGGATCTCTTATTCGATGTTCGTTTTCTTCCGAATCCGTATTGGATCGAAGAATTACGACTTTTTTCAGGTAATGATGCCAGTGTGTATAACTATGTGATTGAAGGGAAAGAAACCAAAAAACTACTCAAAAAACTCACTGCTTTTCTGGATTATGCCTTCAAAGAATATATGAAAGAGGGTAAGAATCATTTTACGGTCGGGATCGGATGTACCGGTGGACAACACCGTTCGGTAGCCATCACCAATTGGTTATATGACAACTATAAGCCACGTTATCATTGTTTCAAACAACACCGGGATACCAGGGGGTAGAACAGGGATGAGCAGAAATTTTAACGTTGTTGTTTTGGGCGGCGGAACCGGGCAAGCAACGATTTTACGGGGTATCAAGAATTGCGCTAATATCAATTTGACGGCCATCGTAACGGTCGCCGATGATGGTGGTAGTACAGGCCGACTGCGCCGCTCTTTTCATATTCCGGCGATGGGGGATATCCGCAACGTCATGATCGCAATGGCTGAAAGTGAAAGTCTATTGTCGACACTGATGAGTTATCGATTTGAAAAAGAAGAAGGTGTCGCCGCCGAAGATGACGAACTCACCGGTCATAATCTAGGGAATTTGATTTTGACGGCACTAACGCAAAGTTGCGGTAATTTCATGGAAGCCATCGGTACGATCTCGAAAGTATTAAACGTTAAGGGCGATATTGTCCCTTCAACGACTCAAATCATCACACTGTTTGCGGAGATGGAAGACGGAACGATCGTACGTGGGGAATCTAATATTCCGAAAGTCCGTAATCGCATCAAGCGTGTTTTCTACCAAGAAGAAGTCCACGCGACTGTGCAAGCGATCGAAGCGATCCGGGCAGCCGATATCATCATCTATGGCATCGGTAGTATCTATACAAGTATTCTTCCGAATATCATCATCGATGAGATTCGAAATGAACTTCAGACCAGCCGTGCGTTTAAGATCTATTTCTGTAACGCAATGACGCAACCGGGGGAAACCGATGGATTTTCAATGGAAGATCATATTCAAGCCATTGAAGATCATGTTTATGATAAGATCGATCTGGCTGTTTACGCAGAAGATCGATTACCACAAGAAATACTTGACCGTTACGTTCAACTTGAAAGTGTACCGGTAACGATACAGAATGACTTTCATGAATATATCGTTATCAGTACTCAATTGCTTGAATTCGGAAATGGACTGATTCGTCATGATTCAATCAGAATCCAAGCGGTCATGGAAGATATCTTGGCCCAATTGGAGGAAAACTGATGTCGTTCACGACGGATGTTAAATCGGAAATCGCAACGACGACACTGAATGCGTGTTGTCAAAAAGCGCAGTGTGCGGCGCTGATCCAATTATGTTCATCGATGGTGCTTTCTTCGCAAGGGATGCAGATCCAAATCAAAACCGAGAATGCGACAACAGCGAAACGAATCTGGATTTTACTAAAAGAACTTTATAAATGCCAGATGGAATTATCGGTGTTACGTAAAATGAACTTAAAGAAAAACAACATCTATGCGATCAAAGTCGTTACCTTGAGTAAAGAGATCCTCAATGATTTGGGGCTGCTTACAGATCAAGGACTACAAGATCATCCGTTACGTAAGATGGTTGGAAAAGAATGTTGTGCCCGTGCATATCTCTCGGGTGCTTTTATGGCGACCGGCAGTGTAAACTCACCGCATAAATCCAATTATCACTTGGAAATCGTAACTCAGGAATATAGTCATGCACTCTTTATTCAGAAATTGATGTTTCGTTTTGATTTACCTGCCAAACATATCGAACGCCGTAAACAACATGTTGTTTATCTGAAAGCATCGGATAAGATCTCAGATTTCTTACGTTTATCCGGAGCGAATAATTCGGTGTTGGATTTCGAGGATATCCGTATCCAACGTGATTTTCATAACAGTCTGACACGCTTGGATAATTGTGAAGTAGCGAATGAAATGAAGACTCTGCAAGCCGGTAAGAAACAGCTGGAATATATCGAAATCCTTCAAAAAGCCGGCGTTCTTGATAATTTGGAAGACAAACTAAAAGATGTGGCTTACCTACGTATGGAGTTTCCGGAAGCCAGTCTCAATGAATTGTGTAACGAATACGAACTTCGTACAGGAGCCGTGATGAGCAAGTCGGGAATGAAACATCGGCTTACGAAAATCATGGAAGCCTCCCAAAAAGTGTAGAAACTTTCATGAAAGCGCTTTATGAAGTGTGATATTATGTGAAGAGAATTATTTTTTAAAAAACGCTGGACGTTCGGTGGTATAATAAAACCGCTGAAGTTTTCAGCAAACGAATGAAACAAACAAACTATACAGTGAGGTATCTATGAAAATTATTCGACTGATTATGAAAATTGCAGCGCTGGCATTACTCGCATTAGCGCTCATTACCAACAACTTCTTACCGATCACGTATTTGATTGGAATCGGAGTTGTTTTGGTGATTTTATTGTTGATCTGCTGGAACCGAAAAGTTCTTCAAGTGGTTATTGTTTTACTTATTTTATTGACATCTGCAGGGTTGATGTACGCTGAAAATGTGGCAGCACGTCTTATCAACTATAATCCAAATCAAGTAAACTCTATTTCGTTCTTTGTTCTCAAAGATTCGAAGATAACGACGATAAAAAAAGCAATCGATAAAACGATTGCGACTAGTACTATTGCTGAAACAGAAACCACAGCATTGATTCAAACGAAATTAGAAGAAAAAGGGTATACAAAGAAACTATCATTATTTCAAGGTATACAAGATGGTATTCAAGAACTATATGATGGGAAAATCGATGTTTTGGTGATTGACCAAGCTTATCTTTCATCAATCGCAGATTTAGATCCAGAATTTATAAACAATACAAAAGTTATTTGGAGCCTCGAAAATACGGTTTCAGCCAATAGTGCGAGTAATGCAGTCAAAGTAACAACTGAACCCTTTATTGTATTTTTATCAGGTATCGACATTGAAGGACCGATTTCAACAGTTTCAAGATCGGATGTCAATATCATCATGGTTGTTAATCCTAAAATAAACTCCATACAAACTATTAGTATCCCTCGGGATGCCTATGTAGGTTTAGGGTGTTTTAAAGGAGCACCGCTTGATAAACTGACACATGCTGGAATTTATGGTATTGGTTGCTCAGTATCAACAATCGAAAAGTTATTAGGAATTAAAATCAACTATTATGCAAGGTTCAATTTTTCTTCAGTCAAAGATATTATCTACACGTTGGGCTCTGTCCAAGTGAATAATCCAATAGACTTTACAAGTTGGAAATGGCATTATCCAAAGGGGCTTATAACGCTTGACTATGAGTCAGCCCTTCAGTATGCACGTGAACGTCATTCGTTCCCGGATGGTGATATTCAGCGAGGTAAAAATCAGCAAGAGTTGATTAGGGCTGTTGTTTCGAGAATGCTTGAGCCTAAAACTTTGACTAAAATTGAAGATCTTGTAAAAGTTGCCCAAAACAGAGTTGACACAAATATGACCGGAAGTGAAATATTGAGTTTAGTCAGGAAACAAATTCAAAATAACAAGCCTTGGTCAATTACTAGTTTTGCTATGGATGGAGCAGGTGACTACCAACCAACATTTAGCATGGGGACGATACCTTTATATGTAACAAAACTATCAACGAAGACATTAGCGACGGCCAAAGAATTAATAGAAAATCTTATGGCAGCCACTGCTGGAACTACAGCAACACCATAATAATAAAACAAACTAAAGAAAAATTTGATTCTTGAATTTTACACTTAAGATACAAGGAGGAGACCTGTGCGACGATTACAAAATGTATTTCTGATAACACTAGATTTAGCAATTGTTTGCTTGAGTTACTTTATAGCTGTTTGGATAAGGATGGATTTCTCGTTTAAGGTATTGGTGTATTATAATCTCTTTTTTTCAAAATCGGGAATCGTGATCATACTCTACTTTATTATTTTCAAAGTCATGCGGCTTGATAAAACGGTATTTGGTATGGCAAGTATTGATGAAGCCATACGAGTATCCGTTGCGTGTGTACTTGGGGCTGCAACGGTCTACCTTACATTTACATTAACTAATTTCTCGCTTGTACCGCGCAGCATATATCTTATTCAACTGGTTATTCTAGTGCTTATGCTTGAGTTTGTTCGCTTTTCTTTCCGTATATATAACATGATGAAACTAAAAACAAAATTATTCAGTGATGACTATCAGCGCACGATTATTGTGGGTGCTGGAGCAGCTGGCTTAATGTTGCTTCGTGAAGTTACAACAAATAAGATCTATAAAAACAGAATCATTGGATTCGTGGATGATGATAAGAGCAAAACCGGGAAGACAATTAGTGGTGTTAAAATTCTCGGTACAATAGAAGATTTACCTGGAATCGTTAATGTTCAGCAAATCGAATCGATTTATGTTGCTATGCCAAGTGTTTCACTCCAAGAACAAAAACAAATAATCGAAAAATGTTACGAGACTGGAGTTAAAGTACAAGTCATTACATCAACAAAAGATATGATCAGTGCTCAAGGTATCCGAAGATCTTTACGTGAGATTGGAATTGAAGATTTATTAGGACGGCAATCGATTCAACTTGATAATGAAGTCATTCGCCAATTCATCGAAAATAAAACTGTTTTAGTTACAGGTGCTGCCGGTTCGATTGGTAGTGAATTATGTCGGCAAATTATCCAATTAAGTCCAAAGATATTACTAATGATCGATATTAACGAAAATGGACTCTATGATTTACAGATGGAATTCAATATGCTAAAAGAATCGGGTCAGTTATCGCCAGAAATAAAATATCTTCCACTTATAACAAGTATTCGAGATGCAGAAGCCATAAATTTGTTATTTTCACGCTATAGACCTGATATCGTCTTCCATGCAGCAGCCCATAAGCATGTTCCGTTGATGGAGGATATGCCAATTGAAGCCATCAAAAATAATATTTTCGGAACGCACAATCTTCTTATGGCAGCACGTAAATATGAGGTGCATCAGTTTGTTTCAATTTCTACCGATAAGGCAGTGAATCCAACGAATGTGATGGGCGCGACTAAACGTGAAGTAGAGAAGATGATTCAGTCTATGAATTCGGTAGCATGCAAGACACGTTTTGTGGCTGTTCGTTTTGGGAATGTGCTTGGGTCAAATGGTTCGATTATCCCACTATTTAAAAAACAGATTGCGGCAGGAGGACCATTAACACTGACTGATCGCAATATTATCCGTTACTTTATGACAATTCCGGAAGCAGTAAGTCTTGTTCTTCAAGCAGCCACCTTTGGAAAAGGAGGAGAAATCTTCGTTTTAGATATGGGGCAACCCGTTAAAATCTTAGATCTAGCTGAAAAAATGATTACTTTAGCCGGGTATGTTCCATATAAGGATATCCAAATCAAAGAAATTGGTCTTCGCCCAGGAGAGAAATTATTCGAAGAACTCCATTTAAACAAAGAGGAAGTCGAAACGACTTCAAACAAGCTGATTTTCGTAACTCAACCAATGAAAATAACGGAGGATAAGATTAACGAAGATCTTGCAGTATTACAAGAATTAATCGACGATCCAAATATAACTGACGAAAAAGTGATTGAAAAAATGGCTCAAGTTATTGATACATATACACCCAATCGTAATTAAGGAGGAAACATGAATATGTATCGTATAATAAAACGATTTATCGATATTGTACTAAGCTTTACCGGAATCCTTGTTTTATCACCCTTACTCATCCTGTTAAGTATGGCTGTTAAAATTGATTCCAAAGGACCCGTTTTATTTAAACAAAAACGAGTCGGTATAAATAAATCATACTTCATGATCTATAAGTTTCGTACAATGCGCATTGAAACTCCGGATGACATGCCAACACACTTATTAGGAAATCCGGACATGTTTATCACGAGAATTGGTAATTTTCTTCGTAAAACAAGTTTGGATGAATTGCCACAACTATTCAATATTGTTCAGGGTCAAATGAGTGTTATCGGACCACGACCGGCACTATGGAATCAATATGATTTGATAGCAGCTCGTGATGAGGTGAATGCGAATAGCATTCGACCAGGATTAACGGGTTGGGCGCAAATTAATGGCAGAGATGAACTACCCATCGATGTGAAAGCGAAATATGATGGTTACTATGTTGAAAATATGAGTTTAGTTTTTGATCTTACAATATTTCTTAAAACCATTTTGAGCGTTTTACACTCAGAGGGTATAAAAGAAGGTTCAAATACTGATCCTAAAAATTAGTTGAGAGATAAATATATTAAATTGTTAACCAGTTCTTGCATATTCAAATTACGATGATTGACTGGCTAATATTGTGAGAATAATGTATTATACTATTTGCGTTGCATCTCAAATTCTAGGAGGATTTATGAACGATAGCCATACTGCAGAAAAAAATTTAATTAAGAATAATAAGAACAAGGAATTTATTAAAACAACTGAGAAAATCTCTTTCTTTTTTTATGCAATCTTGATGATAGAAATAGTTCTAGGGAATAGTGGCAGGTGGCTGGCAGTAGGTGCTGTTAGTTTCAGAATGGTTATGTTCGTTCTGTGCTTATTTTTCTCAATTCCATCAGTCTTAGGAAGCTATAAACGACTTACTAAAGATAAATTCATTATTTTGAATATACTTTTTGCTGTTTGGCTTCTGATTTGTGCATATATCGGTTATAAATTGGGCAATAATCCTTCATACATATTTTCTGACATATCTGGATTCCTAATCCTATCACTGTCACCAGCTGTGTTCGTGTATATGCAGAATGAAGATCGAGCCAAAATTACCGAATTTTTAACAACTATTATTATCTATTCTGCTGTTTGTTTAGCGATTTGTGTTGGAGTTATTCACTTCTTAATTCCTTTCCTCTCTATTCGTCAAATCATGGATATCAATTCTGTTTTGAATGACATGTCGTTTGGTGGTCTATCTTTGTTGTCTGGAAATATTTATCGAATTTATTTAAGAAGCGAGTTGTATTTTCAAATTGCACTTGTTATTTTGATAGTTAAGCAATTAAATGCTGATAAATTTGATCGAAAAGAAATTTTAATGACAGCTATTATCGCGTTTGGATCACTTCTTTCTTTTACTCGTTCTTTTTGGATAGGGATGTTTGTAAGTTTACTGTTTATATTTCTTGTATTCAGAAAACACATAATCAAAATAGTTCGTCTAGCAATGTATTGTTTCGCAGTTCTTATATTGATTTTAACCGTTTCTCTCGCTGTATATCGTGGCTCTTCGGTTGTATTTGTAGGTTTTAATCGAATTATAATGTCTGTTGCTCCAGATGTAACTTCTCTCACCGACACGGAAGATAACAGTCTATACCAATCAGATGGTCTAAGAACGGATGTAGTTATGCTTTTACAAGCGAATATCGTAAAGTCGCCATTTATTGGAAGTGGATTGGGAAAAAGTTTAGAAAAGTTGAGAACCGGTGGAAAAACTGAATATCTTTATTATGATTTAACTATGAAAACAGGAGTGATTGGATTACTACTGTTTCTTCTCCCCTTCTTTTATCTATTTCAATCATATTTTGTTAATAGTAAATTGAACAGAAAAATCAAATTAAAACGGATATCACATGGGTATATGGCGGCTTTGCTAGGGGTCATGGTATCGACGATTTTCAACCCATTTATAAATAATCCCATTGGATTAATGTTTGTGTTAACGGTTTCTATGATTATTAGCGAAGAAAATCTCTTTTACTCTTCAGTGGAAATGAAACAGTGAATAAGGTCATCAATAAAGATTGATACATTCAAAATGAACAATTAATGTTCTACAAGTTGTGAACTGCTAAATTAATTTAGCCTTTGCATGGGTGTGTGATATTTCCTGCAACATTGCATCAATCATAGAAAGTGATACAATTTAAGTTAAGTTCATGAAGGAGGATGTATGGAAAAATTATTTGGTAAAAATATACTATTTATTTCGCCTCGTTTTTTTAATTATGAAATACTAATTATGCATGCTCTTGAAAAAGAAGGAGCAATCGTCACTTTTTTCAATGAGAGACCTTCGGATAAGGGTGTAAATAAAGTGATGTTCAGAATTTTTAAAAAGATGGCTAGAGGTAATATAGAAACATACTACCAAGATATTCTAAACCGAATAGATAACGAAATGTTTGACTATATTTTTATTATTAAACCTGAAAATATGCCAGTAACATTTATACATAAATTAAAGTTGATTAGTCCGAATGTGAAAACGATTCTCTATATGTTTGATTCAATTAAAAACTACAAGAGTATTTTAGAAAAAATTAATGAGTTTGACGTCAAATATTCATTTGACCGTGATGATTGTAGTAACTATGAGATGAGTTTCCGACCCTTGTTTTATGCGCAAGAGTTTGAAGACATTCGTTGCCAAGCGGTTGATTATCAATATGATTATTCGTTTGTGGGTACACTTCACAGTGATCGTATGATCATATTGCAGAAGATCGAGAAAGAATTTGCTGTGTTAAAGCAATCGTCAAAATACTATTATTTATATATTCCGATGAAGATGATGTATTTTGCCAGGAAGATATACAGACATGAGTATAAAAAACTAAGTATGTCTGAAATCCACTTCGAACCATTATCGTTTCCATCACTGCTGGACATAATTCGAAAGTCAAAAATAGTCATTGATATTCAACATCCAAAACAATCAGGTCTGACAATGAGAACGATCGAAATATTAGGAGCCGGCCGCAAGTTGATCACCACCAACAGAGATGTCAAAAACTATGATTTCTATAATTCTAGCAATATCTTGATTGTTGATCGAGAAAAGCCTGTTATTACTAAATCATTTGTCGATTCGACCTATGTTAATATAGACAATGATGTTCTGAATCGATATACGATTGCTGGTTTTATCAAAGAAATATTCAAGGAGGTGTAAATCTACATGAACATATATATTGCCGGAGTTGATGGGATGATTGGTTCTGAATTAAAAATCGAACTTGAGAAGAAACATCATGTTTTTGGAACAACGTATATTGATTTGGATCTGTTAAACTACCTTGCAGTAGATCAATATCTTCGTAGCCATGAAATCGATCTTGTAATTATGGCGGCAGCAAGAGTTGGTGGCGGTTCTACGATCAGTAAAAATCCAGTGGAATTTCTCGAAGAGAATCTTTTAATGCAAATCAATCTTATGAAAGCATCAGAAGCAAATCACATTAAAAAATTTATCTTCTTGGCGTCAGCGGCCATTTATCCGGCTGATGCGATCAATCCGATCAGTGAAGATCAAATTATGATGGGACCGTTGGATGCAATTCAAGAATCTTATGCGTTAGCTAAATTGGTGGGAGTTTATCAAACTAAATACTATAATTGCCAAAAAGGGTGTAAATATATTACTGTCGTTCCAGCAAATCTGATTCCGACTCGTGATAACGGTCAAGTTGTTTTCTCTTTATTGAGGCAGATGAATGAAGCACGTGATAAAAAAATACCTTCGATAACCATTTGGGGAAGCGGTAATCAACGCAGAGAATTTATCTTTGTGGAAGATGTTTTACAAGCAATATCGCTACTCATTGAACATTTTGATTCATTGAGCTTCGATATGTATAATATTGGAATGCATACGGATATATCGATCAAAGAACTTGCCTTTATGATCAAAGAGATTACCGGATATCAAGGTGAGATTATATTTGATACAAGTAAACCTGAGGGAGTATATAAGCGAGTCTTAGATTCAAGTAGAATTCAGTCACTAGGGTTTACACCGAAAATCGAAATGAGAGAAGGTCTGACCAAAATTCAAAAGATGATTGGAAAAGATCAGTGTAACAGCGATGTTCTATAAAATAGCATGGGTGATTCGAACGTTTTTCTACCGACTTTTATTTGGCTCGATCGGAAATTTCTCCTATATAGGAAAACCAGTTTTCCTATATCATCCAAAAGGAATCTTTGTCGGCAAGAAAGTTCGGATTTATCCGGGAAGTCGTATGGAAACACATCAAGGAGGAACGATCATATTCGAAGAGGGTATATCGGTCGGACAGAATCTGCATATTGTTTCCGGTGGAAAGTTGGTGATTGGTTCGAATACCACGATTTCAGCCAATGTATTAATAACGAATATTGATCATGGATATGAACTAGTTGATGTCCATATCATGAAACAACCAATCCAAGTAAAGGACACAATCATTGGATCTAATTGTTTTATTGGTTACGGAGCAGCGATATTACCAGGGACACAGCTAGGCAAACAATGCATAGTTGGTAGTAATTCGGTCGTAAAAGGAACATTCCCAGATTATAGTGTGATCACAGGTGCTCCGGCAAAAATAGTTAAACACTATGATAGTCAACTGCATGAATGGGTTAAGGGAGGGTAAGATAATGATCTCTGTGTGCTTAGCCAGTTATAATGGTGAAAAATATATTAAAGAACAACTTGAGTCTGTTTTGAAACAGTTGGATAGGAACGATGAAGTTGTACTTTCTGATGATAACTCACAAGATCGAACGCTCGACGTAGTATCAAAATTGAATGATCCAAGAATCAAGGTAGTTATCAACGGTGGTGAACATGGTTATACTAAAAATTTCGAGAATGCATTGTCGAAAGCAGTCGGAGATTATATCTTCCTTTGTGATCAAGATGATGTCTGGGTTGAAAATAAGGTCGCCATGATGATGAAATCACTTGAGTCAGTTGATTTTGCGATCAGTGATGCTTCAGTTACAGATCAGTATTTGAAAGTTAATCAACGATCCCATTTTAAAGTCAATAAAGTTAAACAAGGATTTTGGACCAATTTTCTAAGAACCAGATATATTGGAGCTTGTATGGCCTTTCGAAGAAATGTACTTGAACGAGCATTACCTTTTCCAAAAGATCAAGTACACTGCCCTCATGACTATTGGATTGTTTTGATCGGAGAGATGTTTTATCGGGTACAACTAATCAATGAACCGTTACTTCTCTACCGCCGGCATGACAACAATGCTTTAACAGGAGGTAACGGAAGTACCAATCCGATCCTCAAGCGGATATACACTCGAATTTATGTTCTGTTTCATTTGATAAAACGATCGTTCAAAGGGTTAGCTAAATGAAAATCAATGTACTGAGTGTCGTTTATAACTCACTGGTAAGGGATACTTCATTTATAAATTCAGCGATTGAGGCAGGTTTATCACCAAGTGATCTCATTATTGCAGATAACAGTACAGATTCTTTACTTAAGTCAACAAACCAACTCGAGTGCAGACAATTAGGAATTCGCTATGTGGATATGAATGGTAATCGCGGCTTAAGCCAAGCTTACAATAAAGTGATCGATCTTCTTAACCAAGATGAGGAATCAGATATACTCGTTATATTGGATCAAGATACCAAAGTGACGTCCAAATATTTTATGGCCATCTCCAATTCATTTGAATATCACCCTGAGATATCGATTCATGTTCCAATTATTAGAAATGCAACAATCATTATGTCACCACGTAAATTCAGCGGCAATAAAATTGTACAATGGAACGGGAAGATCAATGAAATACAATCGAGCCTAGCATGTATTAACTCGGGATCAGCAATTAAATTAAGTGTTTTTAAAGAAATTGGTGGATTTGATGAACATCTCTTTCTGGATCTGGTCGATTATGATTTTTATCGGCGTGTAAGTAGAAAGATGCTATTGATTAAAGTAGTTGATGTGACACTTCAACAACAGTTCTCCGGTGATACTTATTCAACTTATGAAAGCGATTTAAAAAGATACTCGATCTATTCGAAAGATTATAGTTATTATGCAAAAAATAATGAAATTCCGATATGGGTAGCTAGAGTAACATTATTTAAAAGAGCTTTGAAGTTATCTGTTCATTATCGTACTAAAGCGTTTTTGAAAGTTCTTAAGAACTTAGAATAAAGGAGGAAAACGTAATGAAAGGAATTATTCTCGCAGGAGGAGCCGGAACAAGACTTTATCCATCTACTATTGCTGTTTCAAAACAAATGTTGACCCTATATGATAAGCCAATGGTTTATTATCCAATTTCAACCCTGATGTTGGCAGGCATAAAGGATATTTTGTTAATATCCACACCAAGAGATGTCCCGATGTATAAAGACCTTTTTAAAGACGGCTCTCAATTGGGTCTCAATATTCAATATGCTGTTCAAGATAAACCGAGAGGACTTGCTGATGCATTCATCGTCGGCGAAGAGTTCATCAATGGTGATAATGTTTGTTTGATTCTGGGTGACAATATTTTTTATGGATATGGCTTCTCAGAACGGCTCAAAAGTGCGAGTTCAAGAGAGACCGGAGCTACAATATTTGGCTATCACGTTGCCAATCCGGTCGAATTCGGTGTAGTTGAATTTGATAATGACTGGAATGTTTTGTCGATTGAAGAAAAGCCAAAAGAACCAAAATCGAATTATGCAATACCGGGTTTATACTTCTTTGACTCAAAGGTCAGTGAAGTTGCAAAAAAGGTAATTCCTTCGGCACGCGGTGAAATTGAAATCACATCGGTCATCAACAGTTATCTAGAAAATGGAAATTTAAAAGTTGAACTGTTTGGGCGTGGAATGGCGTGGTTGGATACAGGTAATCATCGTGCTATGCTGGATGCAGCTAACTTCATTGAAGCCATTCAGACTCGTCAAGGTCTCTATGTGGCATGTCTTGAAGAGATCGCTTATCGTCAAGGTTTTATCGATAAGAAGCAACTGATCGTATTAGGAGAAAGCATGAAACAGACCGAATATGGAAAGTATATACTGGGTTATGCGAAGTCAATCAAGGAGGATTAACGAATGAAATTACTTATAACCGGAGCAAATGGTCAATTAGGAAGAGAACTGATCACAATGATCAAGGCCGGTTCATCAGAAATTGGGTTGATTGGTGACGCATACAAACAATGCGAAATAATACCTGTCGATATAGATACAATGGATATTACCGATTATAAAAGTGTTTTGGAAAGATTTCAGAATGAAAAGCCCGACATGGTGATTAATTGCGCAGCATTTACGAATGTAGATGAATGTGAAAGTAAAATCGAAATTGCTTATAAAGTAAATGTTTTAGGTACCGCAAACCTAGCGAAAGCCAGTGAATCGGTCGGGGCTAAATTTCTACACCTCTCAACAGATTACATCTTTGATGGGATCGCAAATGAACCTTACCGCGAATATGATCAACCTGATCCGCAAAGTATTTATGGATTTACAAAGAAACAAGCTGATCTTTATGTTCAACAGTTCTGTTCTAAATTTTTTATTGTCAGGACAGCATGGTTATATGGAACTGAGGGGAATAATTTTGTTAAAACGATTTTGCGAATTTCCCAACAGAACCCTTCAATCAAAGTTGTCAACGATCAAGTAGGGAATCCTACCAATGCGAATGATCTCTCACACCATATACTGAAGATTCTATTGACTGATGATTATGGAATCTATCACGTTACTGGAAACGGAATCTGTTCATGGTTTGATTTCGCGAAAAAGATTGTCGAATTAGCTGAAATCAACTGTGAAGTTGTGCCTTGCTCAACGGATGACTTTCCTCGTAAAGCGAAACGCCCAGCGTATTCGGCACTTGATCACTTAATGTTACGTTGTACGAGCGGTGATGATATGCGTAACTGGGAAGAAGCAATTACTGCTTATATTGTAAATTTGAATAAGTCTTATCTGATTAAGTAAAAGTTAAATCAAGATCGATTTAAAGGAGAAAACCATGAAAACTTATATCGTCACAGGTGGAGCTGGATTTATCGGCACCAACTTCGTATACTATATGCTTAACAAGTATAAAGATATTCATATCATTAATGTTGATAAACTCACGTATGCAGGGAATTTAGAAAATTTAATCCAAGCCTCTAAAGATTCTCGCTATACCTTCGTTCAAGCTGATATTTGCGATAAAGAAGCTATTCAAGCATTGTTCGATAACTATTCAATTGATTATGTGGTAAATTTCGCAGCGGAAAGCCATGTTGATCGCAGTATCTCAAATCCACTTATTTTTGTTGAAACCAATGTCAAAGGTACGGCTAATTTGTTGACCATCGCTCGTGATAACTGGAAGATCGGTGATGACCTTTATAAAGAAGGTGTAAAATTCATGCAAGTTTCAACGGATGAAGTCTATGGATCCTTAGGCGATACTGGATTCTTTATGGAGACAACTCCGTTAGATCCGCATAGTCCTTATTCCGCCAGTAAAACCGCAGCTGACTGTTTTGTTCAAGCTTATGCAGATACATTTAAACTACCTGTAAATATTACACGTTGCTCCAACAATTATGGTCCATATCAGTTTCCGGAAAAATTGATTCCACTTATTATCAACAACACACTTCAGCATAAATCACTTCCGGTATACGGAGACGGCATGAATGTACGTGACTGGTTGTATGTTGAGGATCATTGTAAAGCGATCGATATGGTCATCAATAAGGGTCGTTTAGGTGAAGTTTATAACGTAGGAGGGCATAATGAACGTCCGAATATTTTCATAGTTAAGGCGATTATTGATTATGTAAACAAGAACGTTGATCCAACTGTGTCAGAAAATTTAATCAAATATGTTGAGGATCGAAAAGGTCATGACAGACGTTATGGTATCGATCCAACGAAGATTCGCGATGAACTTGGATGGATACCCGAAACTAAATTTGAAGATGGTATCATTTTAACGATCGACTGGTATTTAAAACATAAAGAATGGATGGCAAACATCACATCAGGTGCTTACTTGGATTATTATAAAAGTATGTACGAAAAAGTATAATCATGGGGCAATTCACATTTACAAAGACAAAGATCGATGGAGCTCAAGTAATTGAGCCTCGTCGTTTCGGTGACAGCCGCGGATACTTCATGGAAACATATAACCATGATGATTTTTCGGCGAATGGAATCGATGTTCAGTTTATTCAAGATAATCAGTCAAAATCGGTAAAAGGTGTTCTTCGCGGAATGCATTTTCAGACACGTAAACCACAGTGCAAATTAGTACGTGTGATCAAAGGTCAGGTATTTGATGTAGCGATGGACATTCGACCGGAATCGGTAACTTATGGTCAATGGGAAGGTGTGTTATTGACCGATGATAATTTCAAACAATTCTATATACCAGCAGGTTGCGCACACGGTTTTTTAGTTTTGAGCGATGAAGCAGAATTTGTCTACAAATGTACCGATGTCTATGATCCTGGGTTTGAAGGGGGTCTTGCTTACAATGATCCAAGTTTCAATGTTGAGTGGCCGATCTCTGAAGATATGATTTTGATGCTATCTGACAAGGATATGAAATATGATCCTTTTAATCTGAATATCAAATAAATAAGCACAAAAATAACTGAATATTTTTGTGTTATTTTGGGTTTCCAGAAAGAGTTGCGAGGTGGAAAATGAAATATAAGACATCCATTGTTCTATGTTCATACAATGGTGAAAAATATATTGTTGAACAAGTTGAAAGTATTATTCACCAATCAATAAAGCCCGATGAAATTATTGTTGTTGATGATCAATCATCAGATTTCACAGTTAAAATCATCGAAAAAACACTTATGGATAGTCAAATTCCATTCCAAATAGTTGTAAATAATGAAAATTTAGGAGTTGTTCGTAATTTCCAAAAGGGCATTGAAATGAGTATTGGTGAAATCGTTTTTTTGTGTGATCAAGATGACTTTTGGGAAAATCAAAAAATAGAACGATTTGTTTCTAAATTTGAAGAAAATCCGACAGCAATGATGGTTTTTTCAAACGCTTATCTTGTCAATGAGAACCGAGAAAAGTTCTCGTACTTGCTTTGGGATCTTTATAACTTCTCGTCAACAACTTTCGATGAAAGAAGATATTATGATATTCTTTTGAAAAAATGTGTCGTTACAGGGGCAACCATGGCGTTTCGAAGAGAATTATTTGATCATGCAAAACCATTCCCAGTCAATGGATGGATCCATGACGGTTGGTTGGCTATTATTGCACCCCTTTATGGAGATATCATTGCGATTGATCAGCCACTGATCGAATACCGCCAACATTCGTCGAATGTTCTTGGAGCGAAAAAACTATCGTTATATAATCAATATTTACGTTTTGTAAAAAATGTTAAAAATTCAACTTCTTTCAGAAAAAACGAATATGATATGTATATGAACTTTTATCAAAAAAATGCTGCTCGCATCATTGAAACGCAAAATGAAGCAAGAGTATTGGAGTGCATTGGATTCTGGGAAGAAATGAAAAAATTGGAGTTTGCTGGTTTTTTTCAAGGAAACCGTATCCTTCTTAACAGTTACAAAAAAGGTACTTATACAAAGTATCTAGGTGGATTGAAGAAATTAGTCATGGATGAAATGTCACTTATCTTCAAAAACTAATTATTTATATAGGAGATTAAACTAGTAGTAGAGGTGAAAAATGAAAAAAAAGCAGTTATTATTAAATATAGGAGCTAACTTCTTTCAAGTACTCGTGACACTTATTGTCAGTTTTTTTCTTACACCTTATATCGTCAATAATATCGGCGAAGATGCCTATTCTTTTGTCCCAATATCAAGTAATTTCACATCTTACTTTGCCATACTCACGATTGCGATGACTTCGATGTCAGCGCGATTCGTTACGTTGCGGATTCATGATAACGATATGGAAGGCGCAAATGATTATTATAGTACAGCTTTTTTCTCAAACTTTTTGATTGCTACTTTATGTTCAGTCATCTCTATTTTCGTGATCGTTTTCTTAAATCGGATCATTAATATTCCTGCAGCAATATTTATGGATATCAGATTGCTCTTTATACTCATCTTCTTTACATTTGTGATGAACATTGCAACAAACTCCTTCTATATTGCTGCATTCAGTATGAACCGTCTTGATATTACAAGTATTATCAGTATTTCCGCGACCTTGGCCAGAATTGTAATAATTATCGTTCTATTTAAGTTTTTTCCGGCCAAAGTTTATTATATTGGATTATCGATTTTTGCGATGAATTTCATCATCGATTTTTTGAACATTATAACAGCTAAGCGAGTTATGCCTTCATTAAAAATAACGATCAAAAACATCAAAATAAAACTGGTAAAAGAACTTTTCTTCTCAGGCATATGGAATTCATTTTCACAACTTAGCAATATTCTATTGACGGGTTTAGATCTTGTTATCGCAAATATTCTCTTAGGCGCACAGGCTGCTGGGATTCTCGCTGTAGCAAAAACAGCTCCAATGGCATTACAAACACTCACAAATGTCATACCAAATGCGTTTAATCCATATTTGACAATTTTGTATGCTAAAGGGAACCGCGATAATTTTATCAACGAACTTCTTTATACGCTCAAATTCACCACGATAATCACAGGTATACCGATCGCTGGATTTATTGTATTGTCTGCGCAATTTTTCCGTCTTTGGGTGCCAACGGTAGCAAGTTACGAGTTGACATTGCTGGCTATATTGACGATGGTTTCAATGATTGCTAGTTTTTGTATCATGCCGCTGTTTTATACTTTCACCATCACGAATAAATTAAAGTGGCCAGCCTTCGCGATTTTCTTTGCGGGGACTTCGAATATCTTATTAGTCATGGTTTTACTAAAATATACATCACTTGGCCTCTATGCGATTGCTGGTGTAAGTAGCGTTTTGGAAGTATTTCGCTGCCTGATCTTTGCACCCATTTATGCAGCAATAAGTCTAGGAGAGAGAAAGTCGTTTTTTTACGATTCGATAGTCAAAAGTCTTATCTATATGGCGGGACTTCTCTTTGTGTATTATGGTGTTTCACAAGTCTTTCATGCTAACTCGTGGTCAATTTTACTGGCAGATTCTGTCATTATGGCAGTTGTCGGTTTACTGGTTGGATACTTATTCGTATTGGATTCGAATGAAAAGGCGAAAATCAAAGTGCTTCTTATAAAGTTCTTATCAAAACTCAAACTTCGTTGAATCGTCATCGTAACAAAAAAACTATTGAATAAGTGCGGTTGCTAATCTTATAAAAAGCTCATCGAGGCTTGGATTATTCTTTTGAAAAGTGATTTTTCGATTGCAAAAAATCGAAAAATTATATATTCGAATGAATAGTGAAAAATAACTTGTTTTTCCTGTGTTCTATCGTTAAAATGAAGATAACAATTGTACAGGTTTGTACATGGGGGAGAAAATATGAATCCTCATCATCGAAGTTTGCAAACTCGTTTACCGAAGCGTTTTGTCAGTTTTTTTATGTGCTTGATGTTGATGTTTCCACTAATGTCGATGGGTTCGAGTTTAAAAGTCAATGCAATTCCATCTGATCCTACAAAAGTCAGTGCGATTGCGGCCGGCGACTCTTTTTCATTGTTTTTGAATCAAACCGGAGACGTATATGCGACCGGTGATAATACGTTTGGTCAACTTGGTTTGGGCGACTACGTGAGTCGTGAATTTCCAACCAAGATCCCGACGATCAGCAATGCGAAAGCGATCGCTGCCGGATCCCATTATTCGTTAGTTTTATTAAATGACGGAACCGTCATGTCGTTTGGAAACAATACATCTGGTCAACTGGGGCTCGGAGATAGCACCGATCGTAATGTCCCGACGTTGATTAGCGGACTTAGCTTGGTCAAATCGATCATCGCCGGAGTTGAACATGCCCTTGTTATCTTTGAGAACGGAACAATGGCTAGTTTCGGTTCAAATAGCAGCGGTCAACTAGGACTAAATGATTTGAATGATCGCCATGTACCGACGATCATTGCCGGTATAACCAATGCAAAAAGTGCTGCTGCGTATAATCATTCAATGGTTGTGTTAAACGACGGAACCTTACTTGGTTTCGGTGAAAACATGTTTAATAATTTAGGTTTATCTACATCAACAACGGAACCCATCATGATCCCGACAGTGATCACCGCAATGACAAATGTCAGATCTGTGGGTGCCGGTGATGGGTCGACAATCGTCATCAAGAATGATGGAACCGCCTATGGTATCGGTGCGAATTATGCCGGTATGCTTGGACAACCTGTGGCTGTTAGTTTACTCAATGATCCTACGATCATTCCGGGTATAACGAATGCAGTTGGCGTCGATATGGATTATTATCATTCGTTGATTCTGACAAGTTCAGAAACGGTCTACTCGTTTGGGATGTACAATTACGGGCAATTGGGCCGTAGCGGTGCTCATGATGTACCTGCTATGATCCCAGGTTTAGCGTCAGTGGTGTCGATCGTAGCCGGAGATTTTCATTCTATTGCGTTAGATGCATCCGGGAAAGCGTACTCTTTCGGGGATAATTCCGCGGGACAATTGGGTTTAAACAATACTACAAGTGTTGCTGTACCTACCCTTGTTTCGTTGGTAAAAGCACCGTCGACCTTAGATCTACGTGTAGGTCAAGAAACGTGGATCAGCTCGGAAAGCTTTACCATCGGAGCCACGATGAGTGTCGAAGATTCGACGATCGCTGTACTCAGTCAACCAACTTCGTATGAATCAGGAGCAGTAACTGTCTATTATGCCCTGCTTTCAGGGTTAAAAGTCGGAGTAACAAATGTTTATCTCAAAGATACTTCCAATAATATTTTGGATACACTGATTGTGACTGTCACAGATCTACCGGTAGTTAGCGTCAATTACCGTACCCATGTACAAAATGTCGGTTGGCAAAATTACGTCGCTGACGGAGCTACCAGCGGTACGTATAATCAGGCTTTACGTTTAGAAGGTATCAATATCAATGTAGTGGGTAACGATCGTTTGGGAATCAGTTATACGACCCATGTTCAAAACATTGGGTGGCAAAGTTATGTCGAGAATGATGAAATGAGCGGAACATCCAACCGGGCGCTACGTCTTGAAGCCATCAAAATCGAGTTAAGCGGTGCCGATAAGGATCTGTATGATATCTATTATTCAGTCCATGCACAGAATTACGGTTGGTTAGACTGGGCCAAGAACGGCACAGCTGCCGGAACCGAAGGCTATGGCTTACGTTTAGAAGGAATCAAAATTGTGATCGTAGCGAAAGGGGCTGCGGCTCCGGGAGCAACGACACGTTCATTTGTGAGTAATGTGGGATTACAGATGATCACCTACCGTACGCACGTTCAAAACGTTGGTTGGCAGGGGTATGTAGCGGATGGCGCAATCGGTGGAACAGTCAATCGTTCCCTTCGTTTAGAAACAATCAATATTAAATTAGGCAGTAGTTTACCCAGCGGCGGAGTCATGTATGCGACCCATGTTCAAAACATCGGGTGGATGCCGACAATGTATGATGGTGCCGATAGTGGAACATCCGGTCAGGGCTTACGTTTAGAAGCCATCGCCATCTTACTTTATGGAAATGTATCGGAATTGTATGATATTTATTATAGAGTCCATGCGCAGAACTTTGGTTGGTTAGATTGGGCAGTTAATGGTGAGAGTTCCGGTACTTCCGGTTTCGGATATCGTCTTGAAGCCATAGAAATTGTCCTCGTACCGAAAGGGGCAGCAGCTCCCGGAAGTACAACTCGTCCGTTCAGAGCTTCCGACTAACGTTAATTACGACCGAAGCGCAGTCTGATCTTATTCAGATTGCGCTTTTTTAATTGGACCGAAAAGTTCACTAAGCGAATCGAATTTTGTTATAATAAACGTGGGTTTAACACGCTTAGCCTAAGATCGGAGAATCGTATGAAACTACTTGTCGTTTGTCAGCACTTTTATCCTGAACAATTCAGAATCAACGATCTCTGTTTTGAACTCGTTAAAAGAGGTCATGATGTAACGGTGTTGACCGGCCTACCCAATTATCCCAAAGGGCAGGTATTCAAAGAATACCGAGGGTTCAAGAACTATCATGAAGTGATCCAGGGTGTTAAAATTGAACGTAGTTTCTTAATCGGGCGTGGAAGCAGTCTAATCATGATGGGAATCAACTATGCGTGTTTTACGATCATGGCGAGTTTAAAAGCACTGATGATGAAGAAAGATTTCGATCTTGTTTATGTGTATCAGATCTCACCGATTACGATGGCTGTTCCGGCGATTATTGTGAAAAAAACAGAAAAAGTACCGTTTATATTACATTGTTTAGACCAATGGCCAATCAGTGTAACGACGGGTCCGATTCCGAAAGAGAGTTTGTTTTATAAAATATTGTATCACTTGAGCAGAAGCATCTATAAACAGGCAGATTTAATTACTGTCAGTTCGAAGTCATTTCGAGCGTATTTCGAAGAAGAACTGAAATTAACACAAGAAACATCAGGTCTGGTTTATTGGCCTTCCTATGCAGAAGATAATTATGGACATATTGAATCGATCCGGAATGATACATTTGATTTAATGTTTGCGGGTAACATCGGTCCGGCGCAAAGTGTTGAGACGATCATAGAAGCAGCGAATCTGCTGCGTGAGCACCCGATGATCCGGTTCCACATCGTAGGAGACGGCTTGAGTCGGGCGAGTTGTGAAGCGCTCGCCCAGTCTTATCAATTAACGAATGTGGTGTTCTATGGCAATCATCCGGTCAGTGAAATGCCTGAATACTATGCCGTCGCAGATGCATTTCTGATCACGATGGTCAATAACGATGTTGTCAATCAGACATTACCGGCAAAACTGCAATCTTATATGTTGGCAGGAAAACCGATTTTAGGAGCGATCAACGGGGAAGTACGAAATGCAGTTGAAGAAGCAGATTGTGGATTGTGTTGTGACTCGCTTGATTATATCGGATTGGCTAAAATCATTCTTATAGCTTCTATAAATAAAGAAAAATTTGAAAAATGGGGCCAAAATGCTCATAAATACTATGAAGATAATTTTAATAAAGAAAAATTGATTTCTGAATTAGAAGATATAATGTTAAAATTAGTAAAGAAACATAAAAGATAGCATGTACGTCAGGAGGGGAAAGTTATGCCGATCGAATTAATTTTGGAGGTGATCTTCTTTTGCTTCGTGACGCTGTATGTGATCATCTATTTTATCCGTAAAGAAATGATCTCGATCAGCTATTCATTGGTTTGGATTTTCTCTGTGATTATTTTAATGGTAATCACGAGTATTCCTGATTTTATGGAGAACTTCGCCAATATGCTTGGCTTTGAAGTGTTATCTAATATGGTATTTGCGCTTATCATCATGATTTTGATGTTTGTGGCGATCTCACTGACGATTATTGTATCCGGTCAAAAAGAGAAGATCCGTCTTTTGGTTCAAGAAGTGTCCTTGTTAAAGAGTAAAAATAATGAAAAGTAAGTTGAGAATATCAGCTGATCAGAATGCTATTTGGCATACGTTGGGTATCACACTCAATGCGTTTTATCCGATCTTTTTGATCATCTTTATTACCCGTTTCAATGGCATTAGCCAGAGTGGGTTATTTTCGTTTACATTCTATTTTGCTGCTGTACTTTCGACGATATCAATGTATGGAGGACGTATCTATCATGTTTCGGAAATCGATTCGAAGTTTACCGATTCCCATTTCATTACACTGCGGTATGCAGCATCGTTGGTCATGTTTGTTGTAGCAGCGATCATATGCTGGCTAAGTGGTTATGATCCATTCAAAGTCAGTCTGTTGTTTGTGCAACTGGCATTCAGAACAGTTGAGTCCATTTCTGATTCGTATTACGGAATCATGCAGAATAACCATAATTTATCCTCCGTCGGTAAATCATTTGCAATGAAATCGGTGATCAGTTTTTCGTTGTTTATTGGCTTAGATCTATTGACGCATAACCTTTTGATTTCCGGTTTTTCATTTTTGATCGCTAATTACTTGATCTTGATGGTGTACGATCGTAAAATCGTCCATCGTTATACCAACGCCACTCGGCAATTTGATCGAATTCTTTTGCGCTTATTTCGGATCTGTTTTCCAATCTTCTTGTTTTCTTTCCTGCAATTACTGTTGATGAATGCGACTCGTTATGTGGTGGATATCACGTTATCGGATGAGATGGTTGGTTATTTCGGTATTTTATTGGCACCGGCATCAATCGTGACGTTGTTTGCCCAGTTTGTGATGCAACCTTATCTCAGAGGGATCTCTGAATTGCACCATAACAGTGATTACATGGCGTTTAAGCGTAGTGTCAACAAGATACTGGTCTATTTAAGTGGATTGGGAATCATCGCTGTGATCGTAACGTATGCGTTTGGAGCACCGCTATTGAGTTTGGTATATGGGATCGATCTGATGCCCTATCGAATTGAACTGACTCTAGTCGTACTCGGAGGGATCTTTAGCGGTGGTGCATTTGTGTTATCGAACATCTTGACTGTTCTTCGTTCGTTCAAGGGACAATATTATATTTACGGTCTCAGTTTAGTTTCGGCGTTTGCGTTGTCCTTTGCGTTGATTCGGTTATTTGGGTTACGCGGAGCGTTATATTCTTTCTTTGGGACAATGATCCTCCAATGCTTGTTATTTTGGATCACCTATGCGATTAAACTCGAGCAACTTAAACAATCAACAACGTAAATGAATGATCATTTCGAAGTGCGAAGAGAATCCGCTTTCAATGCGTTAACATAAATGATCGTATGCGTGTAATGACAAGTTCACCGGATCAGAAGGGGCTTACTATATGGAACAACGAGTATTATTGATCATTCCTGCTTATAATGAAGAAGCTAACATTCTGGCGACGTATAAACGCATCAAAGATTTCAATCAACACTGGGATGTAATCGTCATCAATGATGGATCCAAAGATCGTACAGCACAGATCTGTATTGAAAATGATATCCCGCTTATTGATTTGATTCTTAATTTAGGTATCGGCGGAGCCATGCAGACGGGTTATAAATATGCCCTTTATCATCATTATGACATTGCCGTTCAATTTGACGGTGATGGCCAACATAATGTTGAATATGTTTCCGACATAATTCAACCGATCCTCGATAAAGAAGTTGATTTCTGTATTGGTTCACGATTTATCGATACGAACAGTGACGGATTCAAATCCACACAAGCACGTCGCATTGGAATTAAGTTGATCTCCAGTCTGATCAAACTGATGACTTCGCATGTGATCACGGATCCGACATCCGGATTCCGAGGGGCAAATCAAGCCGTGATCAAGATGTTTGCAGAGTCGTATCCAACCGATTATCCGGAACCGGAGACGATCGCAACCCTTCTTTTCAACAATATTGAAATCAAAGAAGTTCCGGTCAAAATGAATGAGCGTGAAGGTGGTGTATCTTCTATTCGAGCATGGAAATCTGTTTACTACATGGTATCTGTTTGTTTTTCGATTTTGGTGAAGAGTACTGCCAGAAAAAACTAAATAACGCTGACAGAACGACGAAAGGCAAGGATACATAATGTCATTATTGAAAACCTACAAGAACATTGATCTTAAAATAAAATTAATTCTATTCTTTTTACTCTCACTAGGCTGTGCCTGGTTTTTTGAATTTATTTTATTTAAGTCCAGCTACATTTCAATCGATCGTATTGTCATTTATACTGGACTAATTTATTTTTTGAGCATGCATCTAATTTTTAATATTAACAAACTTTATAACTTTATGTACCATAAACGATACATTATCGGAACCGTGTTATTTATCTTCATTGTTATTAATGGATACAATGGTTCTTCAATAGGTTATTACAAATATTATATTCAACCGAATATCGAGGTGACTGATTCACAACCGATTTTTGGTGTACCGAGAGCGATTCGCAGTGATGAATGGCTGATCATGACACCGATAACGCTGTCGCAAACATCGGAAAATGTAGATTTCGCTAATAATAACCCATTATTGATGGCCCGCGATAGTAACGTGAATATGTTCCCGCAACTGCCAACGCGTAATATTTCTATACTTTCAAATCTCTTCATGACGGGGTTCTTGTTCCTCAATGCCGAAATGGGCTTTTCATTCTATTGGTTCGGGAAACTATTCGTGATGTTCTTCGGATCTTTCGAATTATGCATGCTCTTTGCCAAGAAGAATAAACTCTATGCACTGATGGGAGCCATCATGATCACGTTCGCTCCTGCAATTCAATGGTGGTATCCATTATCGATTCTTATGTATGGGCAACTTGCTATTGTCTTTCTCGATCGTTTCCTTAAATCAACAAAATGGAAAATGAAACTAGTGTATACCTTTCTTCTGGCACTTTCCGGCAGTGGTTACATCATGTGTGTTTATCCGGCATGGCAGGTTCCGTTCGGTTATATGTTTTTGGGATTGGTAATCTGGGTTTTCATAGACAACAACTATAAATTTAATTACCGTGATTTGGGCTATTTATTCTTAAGTGTACTGATGATGATCGGAATCGTTGCTCCGGCACTGATCAACTCAATGGAAGTTGTCAATGCAACAATGTCGACTGTTTATCCGGGCGAAAGGTTTATTACAGGTGGTTATGGATGGCCACAGTTATTCGACTATTTCAATACAATTTATCTACCATTTCGAGATAGCCCTAATTCGTCAGAATTCTCGCAGTTTATCGGATTATTTCCAATTCCCCTAATGATGGCAGGATGGCTGTCCTTTAAGAACTTCAGAAATAAAAAACATGATCCTTTATTGACTATTTTGATCTTTCTATGTGTTTTTATAGGACTATGGAATGTCGTTGAGTTGCCTTCATTCATCGCGAAAATAACGTTCATGTATATGTCTTTTCCACAACGATCAAATATCGTCATTGGGCTTATTTGCATCTATCTAATTGTCCACATTATGGCTGTTTACCAACAGGATGATGCTACATCGCTAACT
Source organism: Erysipelotrichales bacterium (assembly GCA_038204785.1). Classification (GTDB taxonomy): domain Bacteria; phylum Bacillota_I; class Bacilli_A; order Erysipelotrichales; family Erysipelotrichaceae; genus GWE2-51-13. The sequence goes on along the minus strand of JBBRCP010000001.1, from coordinate 7,506 downwards.
GAAAGACTTGTTTCGGTAGCTAGTACGATTGTTGTTATAGTTGCCGGTATTCTATATTCCTATGATATTCTGCCGGGTTATTTAAGTTTGAAAATGATGTTATTGAGTAGTGCGGTGTTAGGATTTCCGATATTAATCTTGTTACAGAACAACCGCAAACTCAATAAATGGATAGCCGTATATTTAATTCTACTTCTTCTCGGAGTTGGTGCGACTGTGAATCCGGTAAATAAAGGGTTGAGTATCATCTATGATAAACCATTTGCCAAAGAAATTCGAAAGATAGCTACTGCAGAACCAAACGCAAGATGGATTGTTGTTGGAGAGGATGCGATGATATCAAACTATATGGTGGCTAATGGAGCGAAAGTCATCAATTCAGTCAACTTTTATCCAAATAAAGAGCTTTGGGAGAAAATCGATACTTCAAAAAAATATACGGATGTGTATAATCGCTACGCAAGAGTTGCGATTTCGCTAACAACGACCCAAACAACATTTCGTCTGCCTCATCCCGATTTCTTTGTTATAAATCTTACCGTGAATGATGTATGTGTGTTAAAAGCCGACTATATTGCAGCGAAAGAAGATATCACAAGCTTCACTTCCGATAAGTTGGATTTACGCCAAACCTATAATCTGGATGGATTGCGAATCTATAAAGTAAACTGTAACTAAAACAGAGAAAGCAAGAGGATCGAGTATGGCCATACTAATTACCGGCGGAGCCGGCTACATTGCCACCCACACCATTATCGAGTTAGTTAAAAAGTTTGATGAGATCATTATCGTCGATAATTTCATCAACAGTAAACCGGAAGCGATCAAGCGAACGGAGGCGATAAGTAACCAAAAGTTCAAGTTCTATGAGGTCGATTTACTCGACCGAAATGCCCTGGAACAGGTCTTTATCGAAAACAAGATCGACGCAGTCATCCATTTCGCCGGTCTTAAAGCAGTCGGCGAATCAGTTGGAATTCCGCTCAGGTACTATCAAAACAATCTTACCGGCACACTGATCTTGTGTGAACTGATGGCGAAGTATCAGTGTAAGAAGATTGTTTTCAGTTCTTCGGCAACAGTTTACGGAATGAACAATGTTTCTCCGTTAACGGAAGATATGCCGCTGAGTACAACCAGTCCATATGGTAGTACGAAGTTGATGATCGAACAGATCTTAACGGATCTGGCCGTCGCAGATCCTGAAATGTCGGTGGTGTTACTTCGTTATTTCAATCCGATCGGTGCCCATGAATCCGGCCAAATCGGTGAAGATCCGAATGGAATTCCCAATAACTTGATGCCGTTTATTACCCAAGTAGCGATCGGTAAGCGTAAACAATTATCCATTTACGGAGATGATTATGAAACACATGACGGTACCGGTGTACGTGACTATATCCATGTTGTCGACTTAGCGATAGGCCACGTTAAGGCGCTGCGTAAAGCCATGGATTCGACCGGGACACATATCTATAACTTAGGAACCGGCATCGGTTACAGTGTGTTAGATGTTGTCCATGCGTTTATGAGTGCCAATCATGTGGAGATCCCATACGTGATCGCAGCTCGCAGACCCGGTGATATTGCGACTTGTTATTCCGATGCCGATAAAGCTTTACGTGAACTTGATTGGAAAGCCGAGAAGAGTTTGGAAGATATGTGTCGTGATTCTTGGAGATGGCAACGTCAGAATCCGGACGGCTATAAATAAGTTTCAAAAGATGAAGCAATTTCATCTTTTTTTTAGGTTGAGATCAAGAATCACTCACACGATAAGTGGATTCTCACTACCATAGGTAGTGAGAATCAAGGCAATCCATCGAGTGGGTAAGATAAATCACAATAAAAAAGATCAGGATAGATTGAAAATATATCTAGATCTAACAGGGATTCGCTTGTTGCGGGCAATCAAATCATCGTGAACTTAGCTAAAAAGTAATAACGTATATTCGATTCTCGACTGGTTCGTGGTTGAGAAACGGTCGAGAATGCGATTGCGATTTTGAAAAAGGATGAGGATAGTGGTATAATCTAAAGGAAATTTAACACGCAATAAGGGGGATTTCACATGTTTAAAAATAAAACATTACTTATCACGGGTGGGACCGGTTCGTTTGGCAATGCGGTAATGAAACGCTTTCTGAATACAGATATAAAAGAGATACGAATTTTCTCGCGTGACGAGAAAAAACAAGAGGATATGCGGATTCTTTATAAGAATGATAAACTTAAATTCTATATTGGCGATGTACGAGATCTGGCGAGTATTAAGAATGCGATGCATGGTGTCGACTATATCTTTCATGCGGCGGCACTGAAACAAGTGCCTTCGTGTGAGTTCTTCCCCTTAGAAGCAGTCAAGACCAATGTGCTGGGGACCGATAATGTGTTGACGGCAGCGATTGAGAATAACGTAAAAAAAGTAATCTGTTTATCCACCGATAAAGCAGCGTATCCGATCAATGCGATGGGGATCTCCAAAGCAATGATGGAAAAAGTGTTTGTGGCGAAATCAAAAACGATCAATGAAACAGAAACAATGATCTGTGGCACGCGTTATGGCAATGTGATGGCGAGTCGTGGATCTGTAATTCCGTTATTTATCAGCCAAATCAAAAGTAATCGTCCGTTGACGATCACGAATCCTGATATGACACGGTTTTTGATGAGTTTGGATGAAGCTGTTGAATTAGTGTTGTTTGCGTTTGAGAATGGCCATGCCGGGGATATTATGGTTCAGAAGAGTCCTGCTTCGACGGTAGGGGATCTGGCGCAAGCCATTAAAGAATTGTTTCATTCGGATCTGCCCATCAAGATCATTGGGACGCGTCATGGCGAGAAACTCTATGAAACTCTATTGACCAAGGAAGAATACTTGGTTGCGAAAGACATGGGGGGTTTCTACTGTGTGCCGGCGGATAAGCGTGATTTGAATTATGATAAATACTTCGTTGAAGGGGATGTTGAACTTTCACAGGAAGAAGAATATACCAGCCATAATACAGTTCGATTAAATGTCGATGAGATCAAAGCTAAATTAATGGAACTTGACTATCTGCGCGAAGAGTTGAAGGACTGGACCAGCAAGTGAAGTGTTTAGTTACCGGAGCGAAAGGGTTTGTCGGTCGGAATCTGATTGCGCAATTACAAACGTTAAAGATCCATGAGATCTATGAAGTAGATCTGGATACACCACTTGAACAGTTAGATGTTTTTACACGTGACTGTGAGTTTGTGTATCACCTAGCCGGTGTGAACCGACCGGAAGATCCGGCTGAATTTATGAGGGGTAACTTTGGTTTTACAAGTACACTCTTGGATTTATTGGAGAAACACCACAATACGTCACCGGTGTTGATTACGTCATCGATCCAAGCTGAATTGAATAATCCCTACGGACTCAGTAAAAAGGCCGGAGAAGACCTCTTATTCGCTTATGGGAAGCGAAATAATTTGACAGTCTATGTGTATCGACTTGCGAATCTCTTCGGTAAATGGAGTCGCCCCAACTATAATTCCGTGGTCGCTACTTTTTCCTATAATATCTCTCATGATCTGCCGATCACCATCAATAACCGAGAAGTTACCATAGAACTTTGCCATATCGATGATGTGGTGCGTGAATTTGTGAACGCACTGAGCGGAGTAAGCGTGATGATCGATAAGTTCTGTATCGTTCCTACGACCACCGTGATTGCGCTGGGTGAACTGGCAGATAAACTTATCGCTTTCCGTCAGACGCGTGATAACTTGTATCTACCTGTGTTGAACAGTCATTTCGATCGAGCCTTGTATGGGACCTACTTGTCTTATTTGGATGTTGAGAATTTCGCTTATGACCTCCAAAAAAAGTCGGATGATCGCGGATGGTTGGCGGAATTCATCAAATCTCCAACCATGGGACAGGTTTTTGTGTCAAAAACAAAATCCGGTATTACACGCGGTAACCATTGGCATCATACCAAAGCCGAAAAGTTCTTGGTGATCCAAGGGGATGCGGTGATTCAATTCCGTCAGATCTTCTCCAACCAAGTGATCACCTATATCGTCAATGGAGATAAACCGCGGGTCGTGGATATTCCCACCGGCTATACCCATTGCATCACCAATACCGGAACGAGTGAACTGATCACGTTATTCTGGTCAACAGAAGTGTATGATCCGGCGAAGCCGGATACCTACTATACGGAGGTAAATCAAGATGAGTAAACTAAAAGTAATGACCATCGTCGGAACACGGCCCGAAATCATTCGTCTTTCGGCCGTGATCAAGAAACTTGACCACTCCGACGCCATTGAACACATTCTGGTACATACCGGTCAGAATTATGATTATGAACTCAATGAAGTTTTCTTTCATGATTTCGAACTTAAAAAACCGGACTATTTTCTGAATGCGGCTAACGGCACAGCGATTGAAACGATTGGGAATATCCTGATCGGTATTGATAAAGTGCTGGATGACGTAAAGCCGGAAGCTGTCTTGATTTTAGGAGATACCAACTCATGTTTATGCGCCATTGCGGCAAAACGCAGACATATACCGATCTTCCATATGGAAGCCGGTAATCGTTCTTTTGACCAACGGGTTCCGGAAGAAACGAATCGTAAGATTGTCGATCATATTTCGGATATCAACATGACCTACAGTGATATCGCGCGTGAATACTTGTTGCGTGAAGGATTACCGGCCGATTGTATCATCAAAACCGGCAGTCCGATGTTTGAAGTATTGACCAACAAACTAGATCAGATCAAGAAATCAGATATCGTAAATCAACTTCATCTAAAAGAAAAAGGGTACTTCTTAGTCTCCGCGCATCGCGAGGAGAACATCAATTCTGAACGGAATTTCTACGATCTTGTCGCTTCGTTGAATCTGATCGCAGAAACATATCAGTTACCGATTATTGTTTCAACGCACCCCAGAACACGTAAGATGATCGAAGAAAAAGCCATTAAGTTCAATTCACTGATTACCCTGATGAAACCGCTTGGATTCATCGATTACGTAAAACTGCAAATGTCAGCCAATGTCGTCCTCAGTGACAGTGGCACCATCAGTGAAGAAACCTCCATCTTAGGACTTCGTTCCCTCAACATCCGGCACGCGCATGAACGTCCGGAAGCGATGGAAGAAGCAACTGTGATGACGGTCGGCTTACATTCAGACCGCATCTTACAAGGCTTAGCGATCCTTAACCAACAATCACCGACTGACTTCAGAGCGGTTGCGGATTACACGATGCCGAATGTTTCAGATAAAGTACTTCGTATCATTCTCTCGTATACCGACTACATCAATCGTGTTGTTTGGCGTAAAGAGTAAAGCAAAAGTACAAAATTACGAATCAGTTGACTCAAATTAAACTAGGACCCTGCGCTAATCACAGGGTCCTAGTTTAATTTGACAATCAATTAATACAGGTGTATTTTAAAGATATAAAGAGTCCCATCCAAGGACGAATCGAAAAACAAATGAGATCGTCTACTTACCTGTTTCTCACTCAGTGAAACAGTTCTTTGCGTACACTTAATAAACACTCATAGTGTGCATAGCAAAGAAAGTGCAGAGGTAGAACATTATAGGTTAGGAGTACCGGCAGAGACAGCGTATGAGAAGTTGAACAAGTGATAGCCGGAACAGTGAAATAAGTAAAACTAGATCTAGGTAGAAGTTCAGATCAGCATGATCAGCTAAGAACAGAAGGCTAATAATAAGAAAGTGTCATAAACTCATAGTGTGCAAATCATTCAAACAAAACACACTCATAGTCAATGAAAAGGAAGTCCCTTGGAAGTGTACTTATAGGCAAAAAACAAGTTAGAAAGACATAGAATCCAGTCCAATTCTACCGGCTTTAAACATTGCATACAAAACAAGGTTTATTCATCTAATTTAGGGTGTTTATGAAGAAGTTGTAAATAGCAACGATCTTGGAGTAAGAATTACCAGTTGGGTGTAAATATGGACAGGAAAAAGAGATAACTAAGAAACGAAAGAAACGGTCTAATTTAACCCCTATAGTATGTTTATTTATTGGAATAATCGGATAGAATAAAAACTAGTCATGCTTTGACTAGGGAAGTAGAAGACATGATGTTTCGAATGTTAAGATTGCTTTACTAATTTGAATTTTATCTTTGGCTGTTAATGTTGCTAAATTGATTACCAAAAACTATATTCCGATGAGATTTGAGAGGGGGGGATTCCCATTCAAAATTGGCACGTAATACAGGTACTGGGTGGAAAAGAAGAAAAAATTATCGATAAGGTTAATCTAACTGAAGAATGTCTGGCGTTTACTCCAAAACGGATTAAGCTTCTACGGAGTGAAGGCAAGACAATCAAGATTAGTGAGATTTTGTTTAAAGGGTATGTGATCCTTGAAACAAATCTAAACTATATTGATTTTAAAACATTTCTATTCGAGTACGTCAAACCCCTACAAGGGTTTGTTCGACTATTAGAATATGACAGAGTAGGTACCGAAACCATCTTACCTCAGGAAAGAAAGTTTATTGAACAATACACCAACCATGAAAGAGTGATTGAACCATCAATCGGTTTCATCCAAGGTGATAAAGTTATTATTACAGAAGGACCTCTGATTGGGCACGAAAGTGATATTAAACGCATTAACCGACATAAAAGAACTGCAGAACTTGAATTATCAATGTTTGGCAGATCTCAGACCATTCATGTTAGTTGTGAGATTATCAGTAAAACCAGCTCATAATGATTTCCGCAATAGTTGCATAGGCACTTTGCGGTTTAATTAGTTTATCAAGTACGACACTGCGCGAAGGCGTCTGTGGCGTAGCCATAGTTATTTGAGTTTTTTAACCCGGGGGGGGAAATAATATGCAATTAAAAATTCGCCAAACTTGTTTGTTTTTTATTGATGCCGTATTGATCAATATTGCTTACTATTTAGCTTATTACCTTCGTTTCGGAGGGAAGATAACGGCTTTCTATTTTGATAAGTATTATACTTCATTTATGATGGTCACAGTTGTTACGCTCGTTTCTTTCAGTTTTTTTAATTTGTATAGAAGTTTATGGCGTTATGCAAGTACGAGTGAGTTGGTTAATCTCTTTTTAGCAACGACAACAGCAACAGCCATTGAAATCATTTTCATCTTTGTATTCAAATTGGGAGCACCAAGATCGATCATTCTAATTGCGTGGATGTTGATTATAATATTAGTAGGAGGTACGCGATTCTCCTATCGTATTCTCAGAAATAATAAAAAAAATATTGATGCGATCACTCATCATAAAGTAAAAACAAGGCTCATGATCATAGGGGCCGGAGATGCATGTACGGTCCTGCTAAGAGAAATCGAGAATTTACGAAGTGATGCATATTCCGTGATTGTAGCCCTTGATGATGATCCGAATAAGAAAAATATGACGATCAATAATATTCCGATTCATTTTGGAATTAATAACCTAGTCGAAATGGCAGAACAAAAACATATTGATGAAATCATTATTGC